>NZ_PIZH01000059.1 GCF_002835825.1 Methanoregula sp.
CACCCCGGCCTTTCCCGCAATAGTTGAGAAGAACCTTGCTGCATTCAGGAAACGCTACCCGCAGATCCGGGTCGTGCTCGTGAACCGCGAAGGCGAGATTATTGGAGAAAGTGCATGAAGATTATCGGCGTTGGCTGCGGCCCCGGGCTGCTCACGGAACAGGCGATAAAAGAACTCCGCGCAGCCCGGAACGTGTACGGCTCGGACCGGGCCATCGGCATTGCCCGCCCGTTCCTCTCCGCCTCCTGCCGCGTGAAATCAATCGACGATTTCAAGGCCCTCTCAAGACTTCCGCAGGACTCCGTGATCCTCTCGACCGGTGACCCGATGCTGGCCGGGCTCGGGTATTTGCAGGGCGAAGTGATCCCCGGGATCTCGTCGCTCCAGATCGCAACCGCCCGGCTCCACATCCCGCAGTCGCGGGTCTCGGTGGTTGTTGCCCACGGGCGCGGGCACGAGAAGGGCATGGCCGACACGGTCGAGGAAGTGAAACGGGGAAAGATCGTCTTCCTCCTTGCCGACCCGAAATTCGATGACGAGGAACTGTATGCACGGCTCCAGCGGCTCGGGCTGCCGCTGCAGGTCGCTGTCTGCGAAAACCTCGGGTACCCGGATGAGAGGATCACGGTCGGGCCGATCGCAGAACCGCCCGTGACAACCGCGGATATGTACTCGCTTGTCATCGGGAATTTCTGACAACAACCTTTTTTTGTGGCCCGCTCCACGTACTTTTAAGGAACGATACCCATGGACAAGGCAACAAAAACCCAGATCAGCATTGCATTCTTCGTAACCGGTTTTGTGCTGATCGCGATCCAGGATTTGAAGCGGCTCGACACGATCGAGGTTGGGTTCTCGTTGCCGGACGCGATCATGGTCTATCTCGGCCTGATCTTCATGGCAATTGGGTACGACCTGAAATAACAAGAATTGCTTTTTTCCCGCTTTCCCGGGAAGGGCAGGCGCATCTTTTCCCACCTTGATCTCGCACTGGCGGTCACCGGTGCACATGGTCCGGACGAACCGGCCGGTGAAATCCTTGTTGAGCCGGGGGATGGCTGTCAGGGTGAAGGCCATGCACTTGCGGAACGCATGCCCCCCGGTGCTATCCGCATCGATTTTTCCGGAGAGGAAAGGGCATCTCTTTACGACGATGACGGCACCGTCCTTTGAGACGTCCAGCGCCTCGCTTTTAAACTCCGGGCCAAAGAGGATGACCATGATGATCCGCAGGGTCTCTGCAAGATCCTTTGCGGTCCCCACCGGAAGGGAAAGGGTCTTTGCGATCTCGAACGCAGATGCGGCCGCATCCATCCAGACTTCCTGCTCGATCTCGTCATACCGGTCGCCCAGTTCCGCCCGGAAAGCCCGGTCGTACAGAAAGGGCATTTTCGCAGAGAACCCTGCGGCAAGCCGCCATCTCACGTCATCAGGAATGGAGTTCAGGTCAGGCATGGTGCATTCCCCGTATCGTACCGGTGTATGGGAACCTGCATATTATCAACTGTTTGCTGGTGACAAACCCATAACGCGGAGGGCTTCCGGGCATCTCATCATTGTCCCTTGTCCATAATTGAAAAAGATCTTCCGGTTCGCGTGATGAATCCCTCATTTTCAAGGGCCGCGAGAATCCGCAGCGTTCGTCCAGGATCTTCATTAATGTGGCTGACAAGCACCTTTTCAGTCAGTTTTTTTCCCGAAAGGAGCTGCCTTAAGATCTCCCCGCGGATCTTCCGGTCAGAGCCTTCGAAGGCCGGCTGTCTGGAGTAGTGAACGCTTCGCCGGTTAGGGTTCGGGACGGACTTTTTGAGTTCTGTCCCATAGTCCATGAGCGCATTGTACCATTCGCGGGGATTCTTGCGGTACAGGGCCGCTTCGACCAGGGGCCGGATTGTGCTGTCATCAACAATGTCATTGTCCAGGAAGAAACAGTGGATGAAGACGCGCCGGATGTTCGTTTCGATAAAAACGACAGGCCGGTTGAAGGCAAAGGCGCAGATGGAGGATGCGGTGGCTTTGCCGATGCCCGGAAATGTTGCAAGGATCTCCGGGTCATCCGGTAACTGCCCATGGAATTCTTCCATGATGGTACGGGCACATTTCTGGAGCGCGATGGCCCGCCGGTTGTAGCCCATGCCCTGCCACTCTGCGAGGACATCAGCGAGCGGGGCTGCGGCGAGTGTCGGGAAGTCCGGGAACGCTGCAAGGAATTGCGGGAATTTTTCGGCTACGCGGCCTACCTGTGTCTGCTGGAGCATAATCTCGGAGACGAGGATAGCGTAGGGATCGGTTGTCTCGCGCCAGGGGAATTTCCGGCCGGAGGAGCGGTACCGGGAGAGGACGAGATCCTGGAACGAGGGAATATCCTCTTGCGTGAAAAGGGGGCCGGGAGCGGTGAGGCGTTGCTGGGTGGAGGGCATGGTTTCTGTTATCCATCTACGGTGGAACGAAACGGGTGATAAGGATTGAGGTGAGGGCAATTTCCTATTCAAAGTTTTTTTTAGAATCAATTGAGAGCGAGTCCCCCCCAATTCGAAGATCCCTTTGGGATCTTCTCATGTCTCATCTCTGATGATATTCGACATCCCCCCTTCCTTCAGAACTGCCGCCACAGGCAGGCAGTTCTTCAGGTGGGGGGTTCCGTTGATGGGAACCGGATCGTGAAATGATCTGAATTACGATTCTTCGCGGATTTAATCCGGAAATGTAGAGGAATCGTAAGCGTCCCCTGCCCCCTTGGGGGCAGGGATGACGCAAAGGGGGGGCGATCTGATAAGGAGGAAAAAAAAAATTTGAGAAAAGTTCAATTCCGCTTAAACATCCCGTCCAGCTGCTCCCGCGAGAACCGGATGATAGTAGGCCGGCCATGCGGGCAGGTGAACGGGTTCTTCGTGAGCCGGAGCTGGTCAGCGACACGCTGGCATTGTTCGGGTGTGCAGATGGTGCCGGCCTTGATGGCTCCCCGGCACGCGACAATGCGGGTGATCCTCTCGCGGTTGTCGACCCGCTCTCCGCGATCGGTGCTGACAAGGTCGCTGATGATAGCTTCCAGCAGGGACGTGTCCTCCAGTTTCCCGAGAACGATGGGGACAGTACGGACAAGGAAGGTGTCTTTGCCGAATTCCTCGATCTGGAATCCTTCGTTCCGCAGTGCTGGCAGGAGTTCAGTGAGCACGGCACTCTCTCGGGGAGTGCGGTGGAGCATGACCGGCGCGATCAATTCCTGTACGCGTTTTCCACTGTCGTCCTGTTGTCCTGCCAGCTCGTACAGGATCCGTTCATGCGCAGCATGCTGGTCGATGATCATGAGCTCTCCCGATGCGGTTGTAGCAAGGATATAGATCCCGCCAAACTCCCCTATGACCCGGAGCGGCGGGAGGGTTGCTGCGGGTGCAGGCCCGGGTGCGAGTTCGGTCTGGCGCAACCGCCGGTCGGAATCGGTGACTCCGGCATGGGTTGGTTCGCTGACAACCAGTGGTGTTGACTTGGGGAACTGGTAAGGGAGGGAACGGGGCAATGCAGTCATTGCAGCAGGAGCATCTGCAACAATGGGTTGTGGCGTTGCGGGTGGCCGGATATCCGGGATAAGGTCATGGCCCGCAAGAGTCTTTTTTATTTCATCGCGGACAGCGCCTGCAATCTCCGGCTCCCGTGAGATGCGGACGAGTTTCTTGGTCGGGTGGACATTCACATCCACAAGGGTTGTGTCGATATCGAGCGCGAGGAACGCGACCGGGAACCGGTCTTTGGGCAGGAGGGTGCCATACCCTTCCTTGATGGCATTGGTAATGGCAGGGGACGAAATATACCGCCCGTTGATGGAGAGGAAGATCCGGTCCCGGTCTTTCCGCGAGAGAGAGGGGCGGGAGATATGTCCCGTGACGGTTACGAGCGGGGCTGTCCCGGAGACCGGCACAAGATCGCGTGTCGTGGCTGTCCCGTAGATCCGGGCAATGGTGTCAAGCCGTGTCGCGTTCCGGCCGGTGACGATCTGCTCCGTTCCATTGTAGGTGAGCCGGAACGCGATTGTCGGGTGGGCGAGGATGATTCCTTCAAGAATCCCGATGATGTGTGCAAGCTCGGTTGCCCTGCTCTTCTGGAATTTTTTCCGGGCCGGCGTATTGTAGAAGAGGTCCTCTACGAGAATAGTTGTGCCGCCCGGTGAACCGACGGCACTGTTCTCCAAAATTTCACCACCGGCAATGACGATCCGTGTCCCGGCAGCGAGTTCATCGTCCCGAGGTCTCGTGGTGAGCGTAACCCGGGCAACTGCTGCGATGCTCGCGAGCGCCTCGCCCCGGAATCCCAGTGTGCGGATCGTGTCGAGGTCGCGGATCTCCGTGATCTTGCTTGTTGCATGCGGGGTGAAGGCAAGGAGGGCGTTCTCCCGGTCCATGCCCATACCGTCATCGGTGACGCTGATGGAGGTTATCTCGTTCTTCGATGCAATAACATCGATCCGTATCGATTGCGCACCGGCATCGATGGAGTTCTCGACCAGTTCCTTGACAACCGAGGCCGGGCGCTCCACGACTTCGCCCGCGGCGATCTTGTTGACGGTTGCCTGGTCGAGTACGCGGATAATCGTGGGGCTGCTGCCTTGTTTCATGGGGTCCCGCCATCCCTTTGTAGTTTCCGCTTCAGGTCAGCAATCGTTGCGAGCGCCTGGAGGGGAGTCATCTCGTCCGTGTTGATGGCCTCAAGTTCATCCAGTACCGGGTTCTTTACAGGAGCCGGGGCTTCTGCTTTGTCATCGACCAGGAGGATCTGGGTGTACCTCTGCGGGCGTGACCCGTTTTTTACCGGGGCGTTCAGGTCCTCATCGAGGAGCGCCTCTGCACGTTCGGTGACCTTCTTCGGGATACCGGCAAGCCGTGCAACATGGATACCGTAACTCTTGTCGGTTGCACCGGGGATGATCTTCCGGAGGAAGACCACTTCGTCTTTTGTCTCCTTCACCGCGAAATGATAGTTCTTCACGCGCTTCAGTTTTTCTTCCATGCCGATGAGCTCGTGGAAGTGCGTGGCAAAGAGGGTCTTTGGCCCTGCACTGCCCTTTCCGTGCAGGAACTCGAGCACGGCCCGTGCGATCGAGGAACCGTCCGCGGTGCTGGTGCCCCTGCCGATCTCGTCGAGGATTACGAGACTCTTTGGGGTGACATTGTTGAGGATGTTTGCCAGTTCCAGCATCTCGACAAAGAAGGTACTCTGGCCGCTTGCAAGGTCATCGAATGCCCCGACTCTCGTGAAGATCCGGTCGAGGATGCCGATCCGTGCGTGCCGTGCCGGGACGAAACTACCGGCCTGCGCCATGATACAGATGAGCGCGGCAGCCCGCATGTAGGTGGACTTACCGGCCATGTTAGCACCGGTGATGATCATGATCTGGGTGCCACTGCCAGAGAGTTCGGTGTCGTTCGGGACAAAGCCCCCGGAGACGCCCTGCTCCACCACAGGGTGCCTGCCATCGCGGATGACGATGGCATCGCTCTCGTCCAGCTGCGGGCGCACGTAGTTCCGCACCTGCGCTGCTTCGGCAAGGGCGGCGGCAACATCGAGAACTGCGATGGCGTTTGCGGTTTCCTGGATGGCAGGAATATCAGTTTTGAGGATTCCGAGGAGGGCGGTGTAGAGTTCGCGTTCCATCGCGAGCACACGCTCGTCCGCGTTGGTGATGAGTGTCTCTTTCTCGCGCAGCTCGGGGATCGTGTACCGTTCGCCCGTGGCTGTGGTCTGCTTGCGTTCGTACCGGGGCGGGACAAGCGAAAGATTGGGTTTCGTCACGTCAATGTAATACCCGAAGATCCGGTTGTATCCCACCTTGAGGGATCTGATGCCGGTTGCCTCGCGCTCCTTCTCCTGGAGTTCAACAATCCAGTCCTTCCCGGAGTGCAGCACGCCGCGGATGCTGTCGAGCTCGTCGCTATACCCATGCCGGATAACCCCTCCGTTCCGTGCAACTGCGGGCGGATCGTCGGCAATGGCGTTCCGGATGAGTGCGATGGTATCGGTGAGGTCGTGAATGGCGTCGATCGCTTCTGCTGTAAGTGCTGGTAAATTTTCCTGTGTGCCGGAAAGGCACTCCTTGAGGGCCGGCAGGCTTTCAAGGGTGTCTGCCAGCGCAACCAGATCGCGGGGCCCGGCATTCCCGTACGCGATCCGTGCCGCGATGCGCTCGATATCGGCGCAGGCCTTCAGGCTGTCGCGGAAGGCGATCCGTGCTGTCGTCCTGCCGGTAAGAAACTCCACTGCGTCCAGCCGACGGTTAATCTCGGCAATGTCCGTGAGCGGGCGGGAGAGGTACCGGTCCAGGAGCCGGCTTCCCATCGGAGTCTTTGTCTGGTCAAGCGAAGAGAGGAGCGTTGCGCCTTTTCCCCCCCGGATGCTCTCCCGCACCTCGAGGTTCCGGAGCGTGACTGCGTCCAGCACCAGCGATTCGGAGGAGTTCCGGAGCGAGAGGGCACGGATGTGGGTCAACGGGGCATGCTGGGTCTCCAGTGCATAGGCAAGGGCAGCCCCTGCCGCGCCGGTGGCACAGGACTCGCTTTCAAAGCCGAACCCCCCGAGTGATGCAGTACCGAAGTGCCCGCAGAGGAGTTTTTCCGCCCGGTCGCAGGTGAAGAGCTCGTCCCGGCAGGCATTCACGATAACACCCGTATCGCGGATACGATCGCGGAACAGGTCTGGAAGATTTGCCGGGACAATGCATTCTGCGGGCCGGTACCGGGCGATCTCCGATCTCAGGGATTCAAGAGTGGGGTCATGGGGGACAATGGCAGCGAAGAACTCTCCTGTCGAGATATCGAGGAGCGAGATGCCCCACTCTTTTTGTTTCGCATCCGGAAGAGCGGCCATCAGGTACGTGGCTGCGGTTGACGGAACAAGGGCCGAATCGATCACGGTGCCGGGCGTGATGACACGGGCGATCTCTCGTTTCACGACTCCCTTTGTGGTCTTCGGATCGCCGACCTGCTCGCAGACTGCTACGCGGTACCCTTTGGCGATCAGTTTTGCAATGTAGCCTTCCGCAGCATGGTACGGGACACCCGCGAGCGGGATGGGATTGTCCCCGCTCTTTGACCGGGAGGTCAGGACTATGTCAAGTTCGCGCGAGACCAGCTTTGCATCCTCGTTGAAGGTTTCATAAAAGTCCCCGATCCGGAACAACAGGATGGTATCGGGATGCTGCTCTTTCATCTCGTGGTACTGCTGCATGACCGGGGTCAGCCGCGCACCATTACCGTTCGTTTCCTTGTTCTCGGGTCCGGGCTCGCGCACCATGAGTGCAGATAGGTACCCCTCCGGATCAATTAATACCGATCTGATCGATCTTCAGCGGGCCAGTGGCCGGCTGATATACGCGTACCAGAGGAACAGGGGAAGCGAGAGTACAAGCGCGATGAGCCCGAAGGCGAGGCCGAGCGTAAATCCCATTCCTGCGATGCTCGTCACTTTCCAGAGGATGTCCACTGCCCACGGGATCCCGGAGAGGATGATGACAATGCCCAATGCAGCAACCAGCGCGATCCCGAAAGCTGCGTTCTTAAGATCCTGCGAACTCGGGGCCATGGAGAGGACAAGACTCGTTGTCAGGTAAAGATACAGCAGGAACCATGGATGGAACGCGGAGACGAGGTTCGTGTCAAAGATGCTGATCACGGAGACAGCGAGGGCATGGAGCGTGCCGGCGGAATCGATGGCTGACGGGAATGGCGGGAAGACACAAGCGAGGTATCCAGAAAAGAGCATGGTGATCCCGGACAGCACCAGCGGGATGCCGAAGAGTGGCGCAGAGCTGATGATGACATCGCCAAGCACCGGGATCTTCGGGCGCGTGTACGTGACAGAGCCACCCTCCCGCGACAGGAGGACAACCTTCGTGATCTTCGCTCCTGTCAGGATGCAGCCGATAACGTGGCAGCACTCGTGGACAATAACGCCCGGGGCCCGTACGATAAGGTAGAGGAACCGGAGCGGCAGGACCTGGGCCCAGAGGTTGTCGAGCATGACCGAGATACACATGACGGCAATGCCGGAAGCAATGACAATGAGGAAGGGAAGGGGATCCATGGTGACCGGACTGTACGAATAGTTGTCGTGAATGGAGTGATAAGCATACCGGCATGGAGCGGCACGAAGCCGATGTCGCTTCTGAAAGGCTGATATCCCGGAAGGCCCCAGTCAGCGTATGCAGAACCGGCAACCGGGCAGGTCGGGCGAAAAGGGCAACCGCCTCTTGCGCGAGAAGAGCCCGTACCTCCTCCAGCATGCAGAAAATCCCGTGGACTGGTTTCCGTGGGGTGAGGAGGCCTTCCAGCGTGCAGTACGCGAGGACAAGCCGGTCTTCCTCTCGATCGGGTACGCGAC
>NZ_PIZH01000060.1 GCF_002835825.1 Methanoregula sp.
GGAGGATTACAAGCGACGTACCTCCCGACGCGGAGAACCCTTTTGCAAAGACCGTGGGGAACTTCTGCGGCCTTGCCGGGGCGATCCCGGATGCGATCGTCAGGGGTACCGGCCTTGTCCACCAGCGCACGGGCACCGCACTGGATATCTTCGGCGAACACAGCATCACCGGGGGCCTGTTTTCCCGGAGCAACCGCAGGATCGTGGACGAACTGGTGGACCGCTGCAACGAGCACATCGATATCCGCATCGTGCCACCGGAACGGGACCGTTTCGGGCGGGTGCCGGTCAATGCGCGGGTTGCCTATGAATCGGGCGTTGCCATGATTGGCTGTGATTGCGGGGAGAATTCCAGCGACCTGCCAAAACTGGTTGAGATCGGTGCCGAGATCCACAAGAATCACTCGCTTCCAACCTTAAACGAGGTCGTCGACCGTGTCTGCACAAGGATGGCCCTGCGCCTGATCGATGTTGCCGTTGAGCAGGGGCTTGTGTTGAAGAATTCCTCAATCGGATTTACCGGCCGTGCTGCCATCTCCGGCAGGAAACCGGAATACATCCTCGAAGGGATCACAGAGCGGAACCTGTTTGACAACCCTAACGATCACGTTGTCTTTGTCGATGACGGCCTTGCCCGGGGCGCGGCCCTGATGGGCAGGTGCATGAACTCGCTCGGAAAGCCCAAAAATCCCATCGGTGGCGTCCGCGGGGGCCCATGTATTATGAGCCGCAGGATCAAGATAGGTAAATAATACTGGTGAACAGTCATGACAGAAGCAGAAGAAGAGCAGTTATTCGATGTCCTCATCCCTCCCGGCGTACCCCAGAAACTCATCATAGAGATCCCCCAAAAATTCAATGTTAAGGTCGTTGAACGCTTGGAACCCCTAAAATTCGCAAACATGGAAGGCGACAAGCGGGAACTCCTTGCGTTCCGTGGGTCTCTGGATGAGATAAAAAAGGTCGAGAAGTACATGCTCGACCAGCTGAAAGCGTTTGTCGAAGAAAAATAGGATCTTATTTTTTCAGCAGCCGGACCAGCAGCGCTTTCTGCGCATGGAGCCGGTTTTCCGCCTCGTCCCATACCAGGCTCTGGCCGCCTTCCATTACTTCGTCTGTAATCTCCTCGCCCCGGTGGGCGGGGAGGCAGTGGAGGACGCGTGCACCGGGCGATGCCCGTTTCATCAGGTCAGCGTCTACGGTGTAATCACCAAAGAGTTTCAGGCGCTCGTCATGTTCTCCCTCATCACCCATAGAGACCCAGGTATCCGTGACAATGACCTCTGCATCCTTCACGGCCTTCTCCGGCTCCCGTATGAGGGTCACCTTCCCGCCGAGTTCCTGCGCCTTCTTCACGTACCCGGGATCGGGTTCGTACCCTTTTGGCGTGGATACGGTTACCTCGAGGCCCGTAAGGACCGTTGAAAGGATCAGGGAGTGGCAGACGTTATTCCCGTCGCCTACCCAGGTGACCCGCAGGTCGCGGGTGGATCCGAAGTGCTCCTGCATGGTCATGATATCGGCAAGGAGCTGGCACGGGTGTTCCATGTCAGAGAGGCCGTTGATAACCGGAATCGTCGCGTACCGTGCGAACTCCTCGATGGTGCTGTGCTTGTAGGCACGGATCATCAGTGCGGAGACATAGCGGGATGCCGCCCGTGCGGTATCGCGGATCTCCTCACCCCGCCAGATCTGCATGTCGCGGGCGTTTAAAAACAGGGCATGGCCGCCCAACTCATTCATCCCGACCTCGAACGAGATATGGGTCCGGGTCGAGGACTTCTCGAAGATCATCGCGAGGGTTTTTCCCAAAAGAAGCGGTTGGGTTGTACCGGCTTTCTTCTGGCGTTTGAGCTGGTGTGCCTCGATGAGCAGCTGCTCAAGCTCGGGCTCGCTGATATCGAGGATAGAAATGAAATCCTTGTTCATCGAAGTTCCCTCATGTGGGCAATCCGTTTATCCAGCAATTCCTTTGTCCCGATGTCCCTGCGGTGCCGGACTTTGCCTTTGACACCTGATGCAGCCTGTTCTGCCGCCTGTTCTGCCTGTTCCAGGGTCCCCCCAATCCCGACAAAGGCCAGGGTCCGGGAAGTGAGGGTGACAAGCCCGCCATCGTGTTTCTCGACATTGGCATAATAGAGAAGGGCATTGTCATGGGGTCCGAGCGTGATAGCGTCACCGGCCTGAGGTGCCTCGGGATATCCTTCCGGGACAAGGTACTTGCAGACGGTTGCCTGCCGGTCGAATGTTACGTGCGAAGGGAGAAGGGTGCCATCGGCAATATGGTGCACGATCTCCGAAAGGTCCGATGTCAGGAGGGAGAGGACGTTCATCGCCTCGGGATCGCCAAACCGGGCATTGAACTCGATCACCTTGGGGCCGTCACGGGTGTTCATGAACTGGCCGTACAGGATTCCCTTGTAGGGCCGGCCCGTGCGTGCCATGGCGGCGACAGCGGCTTTCATAATGTCGATAGCCTTCTTGTAGTCAGTATCCGTGACGAACGGCAGCATGTGGTCCGGCATGGAATACGATCCCATGCCCCCGGTATTCAGGCCGATATCCCCCTCGAAAGCCCGCTTGTGGTCCTGCACGAGCGGCATCGGTACAAGGTGAGCGCCGTCGACAAATGCCTGGAGGGTGAACTCCTCGCCAAGGAGGCGTTCCTCCAGCACGGCCTCGCCATTCAGGGACTTAACGTACTCGATGGCGCCTTCGCGGTCAACCTGTTCTCCCATGATCCGGACACCTTTGCCCCCGGTCAGACCGATGGGTTTGACAACGAGATCGCTATCGTTGGACTGGATGAAATCCACGGCTTCATCCGTGTTATGGAAGACCCGGTATTTCGGGCACCCTTCGATGGAATTACGTTCCATCATCTCGCGGCAGAAGGCTTTGTCCGTCTCGATCCGGGCAGCGGACTTCACCGGCCCCACGCAGGGAATCCCTGCCCCTTCGAGGGCGTCCACGATCCCGGCCTCAAGGGGAGCCTCGGGACCGATGAAGGCGTATTCAAGACCGTTTTCCTGAGCATAGGAGACGATCCGTGCAACATCGGTCTCTTTTGCAGAGAGGACATCTTTGGCCAGGCCTCCAATGCCGGGATTGCGTTTTGCCATGACCGAGAAGACATCGGTGGTCGTGTTGCGGGCAAGGGCGGCAGCTATCGCATGCTCCCTTCCACCCCCGCCAACAACAAGGATCCTCATAGTACCTTCCTAGTTTACGCCCGGAATAAAAATGTCTTCTCTTTCATCTGTTCAGGAGTTCGGAGATCCGGACAAGTGGGTGGATTGTCACGCCATGTGCTGCGAGCAGGGATGCGGCACCCTGTTCACGGTCAACCACCGTCACCACGCAGTCTGCTCTCGCACCGGCAGCACGCAGCACGTTGATCCCGTACAGGGCAGAGCCACCAGAGGTGGTCACGTCTTCAACAAGGAGGACGTTTTTATCCTTCACGTCGCCGATGATAAGGCTTTTTTTCCCATGGTCCTTCTCCGCTGCACGGATGATTGCATAGGGCTTCTTTTTCGCTATGGCGGTTGCAACGCAGAGCGGGACACCCCCGACTGCCACCCCGGCAACTACGTCAAAGTCATGTGCGGATGCGACGGCTGCGGCAACCGCAGAGAGGAGTTCGGGCCGGGTAACTGCGGTCTTTACATCAACATAATACGTGCTCTATGCACCGGACGCGAGGGTAAAGTCACCGAACTCGATCGCCTTGAACCGGATGAGCATTTCTGCAAGGGCGTTGTCTACCATGGAACCTCCTTGACTTTCAGGAAATAGCCGATGATATTGGTGACACGGTGGAGCAGGGGCGTGATGATAAGGATACAGATGAACACCGGCAGCGTAACCTCGGAAAAGAGCCACGCCGGGTTGAACACCAGCAGGAGCAGGAATGCACCTGCAACCAGGTCATACTGGTCGGCAATTGGCCACTTGGCACCCCGCTCCTTCCCGAGCCGGCGCTTGAAGAAGCTTTTTGCAAGGTCGCCAAGCAGGGCACCAACCGAAAGAAGTGCCACCGAGAGGAGTGTCTGCTGAGGGAGCATGCTGATACCATAGGTACCGGCAGCCCAGATCTGGAGGACACCTGCCGCGACCCCGGCCAGGATGCCGGCAAAAAGCCCCCTCCAGGTCTTCCCATCGCCAAAAAACCGCCTGCCGTCACGGTACAGCCTGCCGCCATCGATAGGCGCTCCTCCCCCGCACAACGCGGCAATAGGATTGGGGAGGTAGGCCGGCAGCATGATCCACAGGGCTGACAGCAATGCTATTATCAAGAGATCGATACTAATAATGTAGCACTCCAATACCTGTAATAAAGAGCAGATAGAAAGATTAAGGTTACTAAAACCGGAATTCCTTTTCGGAAACGTTCGATAGCATCCTCAGGTGGAAATTAATGCTGATAAAGAAGACACGGAGTCTTTGCCCCACATGCCGCACGGTCGTGGAAGCGGAGATCGTTGAAGAGGACGGCAAGGTCTGGCTGATGAGAACCTGCCCGGCCCACGGGAGTTCCCGGCACCTCTACTGGTCCGACGCACAGATGTATCACCGGTTCCAGGAGTACGATGCTGTTGGAAACGGGATTTCAAATCCCCAGAGCGCTACACCGGACAACAGCTGCCCGACAGCCTGCGGTCTCTGCAACAACCACCACTCCCAGACGCTGCTTGCAAATGTCGACCTTACCAACCGCTGCAACCTGGACTGCGATTTCTGCTTTGCCAATGCCCGGGCCTGCGGGTTCGTGTACGAGCCAGGCTTCGATGATATCGTGAAGATGCTCCAGGTGCTCCGTGACGAGAAACCGGTCCCGGCACCGGCAGTCCAGTTCTCCGGTGGCGAGCCCACGATGCGGGATGACCTCATCGAGATCATCAAAAAAGCCAAGTCCCTGGGCTTCCCGCAGGTCCAGATCGCGACAAACGGCGTCAAGCTGGCAAAAGACCCGGCCCTTGCCCAGCAGCTCAAGGACGCCGGGCTGAACACCGTCTACCTCCATTTTGACGGTGTCAGTAAGGAGACAAATCCGTTCCTTGCCATCCATGAGAAGGCGCTCGCAAACTTAAAAAAAGTCGGGCTCGGGACAGTCCTTGTGCCGACCGTGATCCGCGGGCGGAATGACAAGGAAGTAGGCGACATCATCCGGTTTGCCATCGATAATATTGCCGTTGTCCGCGGGGTCAACTTCCAGCCCGTTGCTTTTACGGGAGCGGCAAGCGATGAGGATCTCCAGAAATCGCGGATCACCATCCCCGACCTCTTACAAGAGATCGAGCACCAGATGGGCGGGGTCTTGAAAAAGGATGACTTCTATCCGGTCCCGTGCGTGCTCCCGTTCTCAGACCTTGTCGAGGCCTACACCGGCCGCCCGCAGGTCCGGTTCACCGCCCACCAGCACTGCGGTGCAGCAACCTATGTCTTTGTCCGTCCCGAAGGGATCATTCCGGTCAACCGCATGGTGGACGTGGACAGCTTCTTTGAGTCGGTCCAGCACATGGCAGAGACGCTGAAAAAAGGTGGTGCCATCAATAAGTACAAGGCGCTCCTCGAGGGCGTGAAGAACATGCACTCCTCTGTGAAGAAGAGCGAGCATGCCAACACTACGGAGTTCTGGAAGTTGATCAGCAAATCCCTGATTGGCCAGAACTTCGATGCACTCCGCGAGTTCCACTGGAACGCACTCTTTATCGGGACCATGCACTTCATGGACAATTACAACTATGACATCGAGCGTGTCCAGCGGTGCTGCATCCACTATGCCACACCAGACGGGAAACTGATCCCGTTCTGCACGTATAACAGCGGCCCGGTATACCGCGAGCAGGTCTGGAAGAAGTACGCGAAGCAGCCGGAGAAATAATTCTCTTTTACCAGTCAGGTCCGGAATCATCAGACTTGAAAGATCTGCCGTTTATCCATACTTTTATCTGGATATCCTCTGCACACATTTTCATGGGATTCAAAGAACACATTCCGGACTGCATTCTCATCCTCCTTTCAATCCTCATCGCTCTTCTTGCCGGCTCGCTGCTCCAGGGCATCGGCGGCCACTGGGCTGCAATCATCGCTCTCATAATCCTCTTCGGCCTGCTCTATTTCGATGCGCGTTTCCGGGGGTGGACCGCCCCGTTCACCCTGCGTGTCGTCAGGTCATCTGCACTCAGCGAACTCTTCCTGAGCCTGGCGCTGATTACAGCCGGCCTTGCCCTCTCCTGGTTTCTGGGAGTTGTTGTCAGCAGGATGTATTCTGAAGTGGAAGGAATCCTTGTCAGCCTCTGCATATTCGGTATCCTGATGCTTGTCGTTTCATCGGGCCGAAACTGGCAGTAACTATTTTTTGGCATGTCCTTCACTGGAACGGAAGATCGATCCGTTTCCCATGCTGGAGGGCAATCGCTGCAATGGCAAGATCCTGGATAGCAAGTCCCGTGGAGTCGAAGATCGTGACCGCGTTCCTGTCCCTGCGTTTCTTCTTCCCGATCACAACTTCCCCGATTGTACCGGAAATATCCTGCTCGCAATAGAGCCCGTTCCTGATCGGCACATTGATCTCCCCGGAATGGACTGCCTGGGCAGGATCGTCCACGAAGACCTGTGCCCTTTTGAGGATGGCAGGATCCAGTTCCTGTTTGCCCGGGGCATCGGCACCTATCGCGTTGATGTGCATGCCTTCATGGACCCATTCGTTCCTGATGAGCGGGATCCTCGAAGGCGTTGTGGTGACGAGCACATCGCAGTCACAAACCCTCTCGAGACTCTCGACCGTGCAGTCGTATTCCCTGAACCGTTCCGCGAACCGCTCAGCATGGGCGGGATTACGGCTCCAGACCTTGAGCTGCCGGACCTTGAGTTCCCGCGCGGTGGCCATGACCTGCGCTTCTGCCTGCCTTCCGGTCCCGACAACCCCGAGGACTACCTCGGGTTTCGGCGACAGGTATTTCGCAGCCACAGCGCCGGCCGAACCAGTGCGCATATCCGTAAGACGTGTTGCATTGAGAATGGCTGCCGGACAACCGGTATTGATATCAAGGATGATTGTCAACGCCATCACGGTTGGCAGGCCTTTTTCCGGATTTTTTGGGTGAACGTTCACGATCTTCACACCGGCAATAGAGAGTGAAGGGATATAGGCCGGCATAGTCCGGAAATCGCCTTCTGGAAGGATCACATAGACCTTGGGGGGCATCTGTACCTCCCCCCTGCCATGATCCGCAAACGCCGCTTCAACGGCCCGGTTGACGAGCCCGATATCCAGCTCCTGGTCGGTATCGGTGATGTACTCCATGAACGGAAATGAACGTCATGGTGACTTTAAGGTTGGGATGCGGGAAACGGGCTTGTGCGGATGGGATCGGCACAGTTAAAAAAAAAGGATTACTGGTAATCGATCTCTTTCAATGCCTTGTCAGCAAGTTCCTTCATCCGGGCTGAAATGCGGCTGGATGAATTATAGTCCACGTCCTTCATGGCGTTGGCAATCTCGGTCCCGAGCACGAAGATTGCATACTTGTGCTCCATCTTGCTCTTGTGCTGCTGGGAGGGCGTTATCTTGAGGGCATTGTACTGGGTGAATTTGAGATCGGGATTGATCTCCTCAAAGTACTGCTTGACCTCTGAGAGCATCTGGTGGAGATGGATCAGTTCATCTTTGTGCATGCTACCACTCCAGACACTACAATGGATCGATGCAGGATAAATAAATTTGTATAAAGCTGGTATGCACCAATTCCCCAATCAAAGGAAAATTACCGCTATTACCTATTGATAATCAGGCCCCCATCTTCAGGAGCCGGATAGAGAGCGGGCGCTTGATGATGCCCCGGAAGTCCCGCGCTGCAACCCAGGAGAGGCCCTTCCAGACGAGCCGGTCAAGGAGTTTCTGATCAACAGGACGGTCCAGGACAAGGCCGGTTGCCGAAGCATCGAGAGTCTCAATCACCTTCTCCACTTCGTCCGACCGTGTCTCACGGACAACCGACAGGTCCTCGCTTAAGAACCTCGCCGTGTTCTGCCCTTTCACATCCTCGATGTGCTCCCGGAGGCTTAAGGGGCCGCCGGAAGCATCACGAGGGCGTTTTGCAGCTGCCGACCCCCGTTTCCTCTCGGTTCCTTCCTCCGTTTCAGGGACCGGACGGCCGATCCGCAACTCCGGGGGAAGTTCTGCGGAGCTCTCGAAATACTGGTCCCGCACATACTCGACCGGTACCTTGTTCCTTAGGTGCTGTATTACCTCTTTCCCGGT
>NZ_PIZH01000061.1 GCF_002835825.1 Methanoregula sp.
GCTATGCACAAGAGTATATCCACACCACCACCAGTCTCTTTCAGGTGCAGCCTGTCTGCAATCCAGGCTCCCGTACGCGTTAACCAACACAGATCAGGTCAGGGATACCCATGAGTTCACAACCGATTGTTGACAGCATCCTATCCGCCCGGTACCTCCGGAAAGGGGAGAAGGATTTTTCCGACATCTGCCACCGCACAGCAGCGGCCCTTGCCGATAACAATGAGGAGGAAGCCCGGTTCTTTGAGGCCATGACCTCACTCCGTTTCCTTCCCAACTCCCCCACCTTGATGAATGCCGGCACCGAGCTCGGCCAGCTCTCTGCCTGCTTCACGCTGCCGGTCCCTGACTCTATTGACGGTATCTTTGATGCCATGAAGCAGGGAGCCATCATCCACAAGACCGGCGGCGGCACCGGGTATAACTTCTCCGGTCTCCGGCCCGAGGGATCTCCTGTCCAGTCAACCGAGGGCGTTGCCTCAGGCCCCGTCTCGTTCATGCGGGTCTTCAATGCAGCAACGGAAGTCATCAAGCAGGGCGGCCGCAGGCGCGGGGCGAACATGGGAATCCTGAATGTCTGGCACCCGGACATTCTCCCGTTCATCACGGCCAAGACAACAGAGGGTGAATTTGCCAATTTTAATATCTCCGTGATGGTGAACGACCGGTTCATGGACCTTGTTTCCAAAAAGCAGTTCGATACCGTATGGCTTATTCACCCCAATACAGGGGATAAAGTCACGGTCGGCCGGATCTGGACTGCGATTGTTGAGGGGATCTGGAAAAATGGTGAACCGGGTATCCTGTTCTTTGATGAGATAAACCGGAGGAACCCGACACCGCAGCTGGGAGAGATCGATACCACAAATCCCTGCGGTGAGCAGCCGCTCTTCCCCTACGAGAGCTGCGTTCTCGGGAGCATCAACCTTGCAGCCTGTATGCAAGGTGGTGTGCTTGATGAACGTTTACTTGAGGAGACTGCCCGCATGGGTACGCGCTTCCTCGATCTGGTCATTGATAAGAACACCTTCCCCATCCCGCAGATTGCAGAAGCAACGAAGCGGACACGGAAGATCGGCCTCGGGCTGATGGGGGTTCACGACGCCCTGCTCATGGCCGGCCTGGCCTATGACTCTTCTGAGGGAAGGGCGTGGTGCGAGCGGGTTATGCAGCTCGTCACCCGTGCCGCGGTTGACGAGTCGCGGGAGCTTGCTGCAAAACGCGGACCATTCCCCTCATGGGAGGGGAGCACCTGGGAGGAGTTCCCGGTCAGGAACGCGGCGATGACAACCATCGCCCCGACCGGCACCATCTCGCTGCTCGCCGGGTGTTCGAGCGGGATCGAACCCATCTTCTCGTTTGTCTATACGCGGAAAAATACCGTTGGCAAAACGTTTGTCATCGTCAACCCGGTCTTCCGCGAGCGCCTTTTTAAGACCCTCTCCACCCTGGGCTTTGGCAACGGTGGACTGGAAAAGAAAACAGAGGAAGTCATCACGCATGTGCACGAGAAAGGGACGGTCCAGGACCTTCTCTGGCTCCCTGCGGATTTCCGGAGCCTGTACAAGACTGCCCTGGACATCAGCTGGAAAGACCATATCCTGATGCAGGCAGCGTTCCAGAAACATGTCCACGCTTCCATCAGCAAGACCATCAACATGCCGGCATCGGCAACGCGGGATGACTGTGCCGAGGCGCTCCTGATGGCCTGGACCCTGAAACTCAAAGGGATTACCATCTACCGGACCGGCAGCCGTGAAGACGTGGTTCTTACCCTGAAAGAGAACGTCACTGCGCCAGCTGCTCCAGCGACTCTTCCAGCAGGGCGGAATGTACCGGAGAAGATCCCTGCACTCTCTATTGACCGGCCAAAAGAGCTCTCAGGAAGGACCTATCTCTGCCAGTCCGGCTGTTGCCGTCTTTATGTCACCGTCAATCTCATGGATGGAAAACCGATGGAGGTCTTTATCAGGACGGTCGGGAGCGGGGGCTGCGAGGCGAACAGCAGCGCCCTTGGCCGGGCCATCAGCACCGGGCTCCAGAACGGTGTCCCGTACAACAAGTTCGTCAAGCAGTTTGCCAAGGTCAACTGTGTTGTCGCTATCAAGAACGCGTCATCGGAAGGGCATTCGTGTGCGGATGTTGTCGGGCGCTGTATCGAGCTCTCGGCCAAGAACCAGAGTATCACAACCCTCAAAGACTGGGACATCCGGGAGGTGGGGGCGAAGAACCCCTGCCCGGACTGCGGCGAACCACTGGATTTCGGGGAGGGCTGCAACAAGGGAATCTGCAAGCATTGCGGCTGGACCGGGTGCAGCTGAAGACATCCGACGCACAATCATCCGGGATTACCAGAACTCCGGTCATCCTCTCAAAATATATGGGGGAAAGAAACACTCATTTCTCCATGTCATATGGGAAGACCCTCCTTTTCATCTACAATGCCGATAGTGGCATCCTGCCGGGATTGAAGGAGTATTCCTCGAAGGCCGGCATAGCGCACGGGCGGAATTTCTGCAATTTAACGGCAATAACCAGTACCCCGATCGGCATGAAGAAAGACTGGAAACGGTTCGTTCAGGACTTAAACATCCCGGCCCGTTTCCTGAACCGGAATGAATTCATCTCCGAGATCGGGGCAGGGCTCATCACGTTCCCGGCGATCCTTGTCCAGATGGGAAAAGACCTCCTGATTGTTGCCAGCAGCGAAGAGATCAACCGGTGCACGAGTCTTGATGATCTTATCAGCCTTGTCCGGCAGCGATCGCAGGAAATCCCGTAACACCAGAGGGATTATCTCTTCCAGTCCTTTTTCATGGCCTCCGAGCGCAGCTCCTGCGGCATGAGCTCGATTGCATACCGTAGTGCCGTCCGGGGCATCCGGCGCTTGTTCTTCATGACATAGGCAAAGATTTCTTCGGTATGCTTCCGGCTCGCCTCTTTCAGGAGCCAGCCATACCCCTTCTGTACCATGTCATCTGAATCGGTGAGCAGCAGATCGGCAATTTCCATGGATTCCTGGAGAAATCTCCCGTGCTTTGCCGGTACAATCAGGGAAACGGCTGCCGCTCTCCGCATCCACCGGTTTTTCGATTGTGTCCAGCGTTTTAATTCATCAACAGTGTCAGGGAACAGTTCAACAAAATCTCCCAGGGTATGGTTGCAGAAGCCGTCACAGGATGCCCAGTTGGTGATATACGACTCGATCCAGCGCCGGAACACGATCAGGTCGTCGCGTTCGTACTGCCCTGAGAGGGCATGGGCCCATTCGGATACAATGAAGGACTCCTCCATATACCCGGACCGGTAGAGTTCCTCGCACAGGGCGAAGATCTCCGGTTTTGGCCGGCTCTTCACCTCTTTCCAGGAGTTCTTTGCCAGCTTGATGACAGCAGCTGTTTTCGTGCCATAACAGCGGATCTCCTCTTTGAAGAACCGCTTCGAGCTCTTCTGGAGCGCAGGGTCGGCAATATTCTCAAGATCTTTCCGTATCCGGGTGATGACCGGGTCCATACCAATGTGTTGCAGGAATCACGGATAAGGGACGCGGTATGCGGGGAGTGAAGGTGATCGTAGTGTTAATCCCGCGATTGTTCCAGGACCGTCATCCGCGGATAAAAACCGAATTTCCGGTAAAACGGGAATGCAGCCTCGTTACCATCTGCAACAGAGACCCGGTTCCGGATCGAGCCGTTATTGTTGAGCCACGTGAGTGCCCGGGTCAAGAGGTTTGTACCGATACCCTGCATCCGGTAGGTCTCATCAACAGAGATCGATTCTATCTCTCCCTCATTGTCTTTTGAGAGCGAGCTGACACAATATCCTGCGTAAATCCCCTGTTCCGGGTCGAAGGCCAAAACGATCCGGAGAGAACCCTGCATGGCAATTTTTGAGAAATACGCCTTCCGATCGTCAAAAGTCATCCCCGCATAGACATCCTGAAATACACGTGCATTGGCATGGTGGTGCGTGTTGAGCCGTGTCCAGAGCGTGCGTATCAGCTCTATCCCTGAGAGGTCGGTCTCCTGGTATTCAATTGCCGGCATGGATGGACATCATCCGCTCTTCCCATTTTTCGTCGCGCACTGGTGGGCTGAAGCCTCCTCAGTCCCGAGGTATTCAGCCCCCCAGGTGCAGAGCGCCTGGAGGATGGGAATGAGGGTCTTGCCAAAATCGGTGATGGCATACTCGACCCGGGGCGGCACTTCAGGATAGATGGTTCTCGTGATAACACTGTCCTCCTCCAGTTCGCGGAGCTGCTTCGTCAGCATCTTGGTGTTCACGCCCGGAAGCGCTTTCTGGAGCTCGGAAAACCGCAATACATCGTCTCCCAGCGCCCAGAGAATAAGCGGTTTCCATTTTCCGCCAATCACATCCAGTGCCGCCTCGACCGGGCAGTGATAGGATTTACCGTTCCTCGTGTACATTGCAGTTACCTCAATGAAACTATGTTTCTGAAATATCCGTATTTCCTATATATTCAGTTAAGGCAAATTTTAGACCAACGGTCCAGATTACCCTTGCAGAAGAATAGTATGTATTCAGCCTGTATATGGTTTTCTGACCTGACAATCCGCGAAAGCGAAATGAGAGGCAATTATGGAAAAACAACAGATTGGCAACAACTTTTTCATCCCGATGCCGGTTGTCCTGATGGGGACACAGGTCAACGGAAAAGACAATTTCATGGCCGTGGGCTGGTGCGCCCGAGTTAACGGCAACCCCCCCATGATAGCGTGCGGTATTGCAAAGAACCACTATACCCCCAGGGGAGTTGAGGAAAACAAGACGTTCTCCATCAACATCCCCTCTTCCGGACTCCTGGAAAAGACCGATTACTGTGGGATTGTATCAGGAGCCAGTACCGACAAGTCAAAGGTCTTCTCCGTCTTCTTTGGCGGCCTGAAAACCGCACCAATGATTAATGAGTGTCCGGTCACGCTGGAATGCCGTCTCGTGCAGGACGTTTCTCTTCCAACCCACCACCTCTTCATCGGCGAGATTGCAGGTGTGTACGCAGATGGAAAGGTTATCCGCGACGGGAAACCGGATTTCCCCGCAATTGACCCGCTCTTCCTGACCATGCCGGACAACCGGTACTGGACGCTCGGGAAGCATGCCGGTGATGCATGGAGTGCCGGAAAGAACTTCAGGGCCTGATACAACCATGACAAAAGTCATCGCAATAAACGGAAGCCCGCGGAAAGATGGCAATACGTCCATCCTGGCCCGCACCATCTTTGCTGAGCTGGAAAAGGAGGGTATTGAAACCGAACTTATTCAGCTTGGCGGGAAGAAGATCCATGGCTGCACCGCCTGCATGAAATGCTTTGAAAACCGGGACGGGAAATGCACGATCGACAACGATATGGTGAACACCATTATTGAAAAGATGCGGGAAGCGGACGGGATAATCCTCGGATCACCGGTCTATTTCCTGGATGTCACCGCGGAAATGAAGGCGCTCATCGACCGGGCAGGGTTTGTTTCCTATGCCAACGAGTTCCCCCTGAGAAACAAGATTGGGAATGCCGTCGTTGCTGTAAGGAGGGCAGGAGCAAGCCGTACTGCGGACACGATGCTCCATTTCCTTCTTGTTAACGAGATGATCGTTCCGGGACTGCCCGTGATCGGCATGGGGCGGGAGATCGGGGATGTTGAGAGAGATGAAGAAGGCCTCGACCGGGCAAAACACGTCGGGCAGACTATGGCAGCGCTGCTCCTGCACCTGGGCAGGCACCCGCTTCCCTCGCCTGTCCCGGAAAAAGCCGATGATCGTATGACAAAGAAGAAATGAGAATGATGATCATGACCACGATACTTGTCAACCAGGACCTCTGCACCCGGTGCGGGATATGCTCGACGGTCTGCGGATTGGGGGTCATCGACCCCGCTGATGAGAACACCCTGCCCAAAGTACCGGAGGCAAAGGCCGGCATGTGCATCCGGTGCGGGCACTGCGAAGCCCACTGCCCGTCGCAGGCACTCATCGTGAACGACCGCCCGGACGAGAAGGTGCTCCTGCCCTCAGGGGCCGGGGCGATTGCAGCGGATGATCTCGGCTGGTACATGCGGAAACGGCGGTCCGTGCGGCACTTCACGAGCGATCCCGTTCCAAAGGAGAAGATCCTTGAACTCCTGGACATTGCCCGCTATGCGGCGTCCGGGGGCAACGGGCAGCCGGTGGAGTGGATTGTTCTCCACGAAAGGAAGATGGTGCACCGGGTTGCCGAACTGACCATCGAATGGATGCGGACGCTTCTGAACACCGGCCACCCGATGAGCGGCTATATCCCGTTCCTGCTTGGGGCATGGGAGAGCGGAAATGATGTCATCTGCCGCGATGCCCCCCACCTCCTTGCAGCAACCATCCCGGAGAACAATCCGGTCGCGGTCACTGACGGCATCATTGCCCTTACCCATGTCGATGTAGCGGCCCCGGCCTTCGGGGTTGGTACCTGCTGGGCAGGGTTCGTTGCCATGGCAGCATGGTCCTACAAACCCCTCCGGAAAGAACTGGGTATCTCCGACGGACGAACGCTCTCCTACGCGATGATGTTCGGTCACCCGCAGTACAAAATTCATGGCATCCCCCGCAGGAAATCCCTTCAGGTGATGTGGCTGTAGGGATATCGGAACCGGATAATTACCAAGAACAGGAGATGGAAGAATGGATGTCTTAAAAGCGATCAGCAAACGGCGTGCGGTCCGGCAGTACCGGCCTGATGCGGTCAGCTGGGAACAGGTTCACGCGCTCCTCGATGCTGCCAACCAGGCACCGTCAGGACTGAACCGGCAGCCATGGGAATTCCTCGTAGTGACGGGAAAGAAGATCCGTGAGATGGGGAAGAGCTACCACTCGACCCTCACGGAATACCTGAACAACTGGGAGGCATCACCGATGAGCCGCTCCCTCAGCCGTGACGAATTCATCCGGTTCTCGAAGACCTACGGGGGAGCACCCGTGGTCATCGTGGTGCTTGTAAAGGCCGATCCAATCCCGAACTTCCGCAAGGCTGACCTTGAGAGTGCGAGTGCGGCGATGCAGAACCTCCTGCTTGCTGCTACCGCCCTCGGGCTTGGCACCTGCTGGATGACCGGGCCTATCCATGATGAGAAAACCCTGAGAGCGATTCTCGCTATACCCGGCGATCGCGAGATCGTTGCGGTTACCCCGCTTGGGTACCCGGCAGGAATCCCGGATGCCCCGCCCCGTCATGATCCAGACCTGGCAACCAAAGTCCGGTGGGTGGAATGATTCCCCATCCACGTGCGATCCCGGTACGGTGGTAAACCTTCCAGTTGAGGGAGGAGATGACCGGACCGGGCCGGGAAACCGGAATAGCCGGG
Organism: Methanoregula sp.; assembly: GCF_002835825.1. Taxonomy (GTDB): domain Archaea; phylum Halobacteriota; class Methanomicrobia; order Methanomicrobiales; family Methanospirillaceae; genus Methanoregula. The sequence goes on from NZ_PIZH01000061.1 coordinate 7,351, forward strand.
CTTTGCGACCGGTTCGGGTTTACCATTGGACGCATATGTGAGGATCCTGCTAACCGGAGTTGCGGGCGAAGGGAATACGGAACTTCCGGCTGAGGGTGTTTGAACATTTTTGAGCAGGAGTATACCAATCACAAAAAAATTTTCCGCCGGATTTTTCTTTGGCCTGAGAGCACCTCCGGCACCCCGGGCAGGCAATCTCCGTCGTGAGCCGGCCCGGATTTTTGTAACATCGCGATGCTACTGGAGCATGTACATGCTACTCGCGCATGATTATGTTACAGGCACTTGTGCTGCTTTGATCTGTGCGAGCCGCAAAGCGAGGCTGCCCGCAGCAGTGATCCGGTATCTCATCCGCTTCCGGTCAGCATCCGGGCCGGGGCATTCTTCGATCAGTCCCCCTGCAGCCATGGTCCTCAGAATGTTCGAGAAGGTGCCCTGAGTCAGCTCGTGCTGAACGGTCATCCCGCCGGGACTTCCCGCTGTGCCCGGTTGCGCTCTCCCCCGCTTTACCCCCCGCGTCCTTTTCGGGACATAGTATGCCTCCACCTGGTTGTAGAGGTACGAGCGGGACAGGCCGGCTACCGGGTCCTCCATCACCTTCTCCGGCCGCCGTGCAAGGGACTCTAATACCCTCAGGTAGTTCCTGTTTGCGACAACTGCCGCAACCGGGATTTTCGGCACGCCGAACTCCGCCCGCTCCTCCCTGCCGTCCGGGCCCGGCAGCGTGTACCGGGTCTTTGCCCCCACCCAGAGCGAGAGGGAGAAGAAGGCCATACAGAGATCCTTTGGTCCGCCCGAGAGATCGAACGTGAGCCGTGCGCCCGGGTGCTCCTTCCGGATCCGGAAGAGGGCATCCCTCGCAGTCGCAAGGACCGGCGGCGGTAGGAACCGGAACGATACCGGGACCTTCAG
>NZ_PIZH01000062.1 GCF_002835825.1 Methanoregula sp.
ATTCCGGACATCCCCCGGAGGCCCTTGAGGCCCCTTCTCTCAATGAGGGACAAAAAGATATATCTATCCTGTTCGTCGATGACTATCCCGCTCTCCTTGATATCGGGAAGATCTATCTCGAACGACAGGCCGGCATCACCGTGACAACGGCCTTGTCCGGGCCTGAAGGACTCCGGCTCCTGGAGACCGGTTCGTTCGATGCCATTGTATCCGACTACCAGATGCCGGAGATGAATGGTATCGAATTTTTGAAGGCCGTGAGGACCCGTTCCCGCTCCCTGCCCTTCATCATCTTCACCGGGAAAGGCCGCGAGGAGGTTGTCATCGAAGCCCTCAACTGCGGGGCGGACCATTATATCCAGAAAGGCGGAGAGCCGCGATCGCAGTACGCCGAACTGGGCCACCATGTGCGATGTGCCGTCCAGCAGCGGAGATCCGAAGCAGCCTTGCAGCGCAAGCATGCCATCCTCCGTGCTATCCTGGCTGCGTCGCCGAATGGCATTGCCTATGTTAAGAACCGCACGTTCCAGTGGGCAAACGACTCCCTTGCCGATATGCTGGGGTACGACCGCGACGAACTGAAGGGGATGCACCTTGAAACCCTGTACGAGAACCAGGAGGTCTATGATGAGATCGGCAACCGGATCCAGCAGGAGCTGAAAGGAAACGGAAAGGCAACGATCACCACGCGCTTCCGGCACAAGAATGGCTTTGCCATCGATACGGAGATCCACATCGCCCCGCTCGATACCGGGAACCTCCACTTCGGCCACATGATCCTGATGAAAGAGATGTCGGGAAAAGTTGCTGCCGCAAAGGCAGCGCTCGGCCCGGCCGGTCTCCCCCACCTCGAGCTGACTCCGGTCATCGAGGGCTCGCCCGGGGGAAAGATCACGTATTACAACGATGCCGCGATCGATACGTTAGCCCGGTTCGGCAGCAGGGGAAGTCTCGAAGAGTTCTTCCCGCCGGATCTGCCGGAGATCCTGCTCCGCATGGACGAGAAAGACGTGGGATCGATCTCCCGTGACGTGATGATCGGCACAGCCCTGTTCCGGGAGCATATCACGCTGAGCCCGCAGTTCCGGATCGCGAGAATATCCGCGGTGCTCATTTCGTGAAGACAAGACGATCTGCCCCCGTTCGTGACTGAGCATTTCCCAAGAGACCTGACGTACCCCGCATACTTTTAAAACCATGTCCGAAAACACCCTCCTCTCACAGCTGAATACCCGGCTCATACTCGTTTTTATGTCGATGCTGGCCATCATGTCGGTTTATGAACTTGCCAAGCAGGCAATCAATCCTGATATCACCATCTGGGAATCGCACGCAATTACCATTGCCTTCACGAGCCTGGTCGCGGTTTTCATCGTGTTTTTTCCTCTCCGTTCCCTGTACCGCGAGCAGCAGAAATCCAACGAAGCGTTCCGTCACCTGCTCGAAGCAGAGGAGAGCCTGCGCCGGTCCGAAGCCCGGTACCGCTCATTTGTCGAATCGGCGGGCGATGCAATCTATACCGTGGATCCGGACCTGCGGTACCTGCTTGTCAATACCCGGCATCTCGCAAAAAAAGGGCTTTTACCGGGCGCGTGTGCAGGGAAGCATTACGGGGAGTTCCATTCCGGGGAAGAGACAAAGGCCTTTGCCGGGCAGGTCCGCCGTGTTATGGAAACGAACGTTCCGGTCCTGGGAGAATACGAACGGGACGGGAGATATTATCTCCGGAAACTTTCCCCGGTGAATGACAGCGCGACCGATACCGTTATCGCCATCACGGTCATCTCGACCGATATCACGGAACAGAAGATCCAGGAACGGGCTCTTGAGGATACCAATAAAAAACTCAACCTGATGAGCGAGATCACGCGTCATGATATGCTCAACCAGCTCTCGGCCCTCAGCTCCTACCTCGCCCTGGCCGAGGAAAAAACCGCCGACACATCTGTTGCACGGTACCTGGTCAAATGCGAACAGCTGGCTGAGACCGTCCAGGCCCAGATCCTCTTCGCCCGGGACTACCAGCAGATAGGCGTTGAGTGCCCGCAGTGGCAGGACATTGCCGTGACGATCCAGAAAGCCCGGTTCCCGCTGAGACTTACCTCGGTAACTATCGATGCCTCCTGCACGGGCCTGGAAATACTGGCAGATCCCCTTCTTGGGAAGGTCTTCTACAACCTTCTTGACAATGCCATGAGGTATGCCGGCCCGGCCCCTGCGGTCCGGTTCTCGGTAGCCGAAGAACAGGGGCGGCTTATCCTCCTCTACGAGGATAACGGCCCGGGGATCTCCCATGGGAACAAGGAAGTCATCTTTGTCCGGGGCTATGGGAAAAATACCGGCCTCGGCCTCTTCCTGATCCGGGAAATTCTGGCAATTACCGGCCTGACTATCCGGGAGACCGGGGAGGAAGGAATGGGCTGCCGGTTCGAGATAACGGTTCCTGAAGAATGCTTCCGGAGGACAATTCCCGGAGGGGCAGCACCATGAAGGTCCGTACCCGGACGCTCCTCATTTTGAGCGCTGCGCTCGTGGTCTTCCTTATCGTGCTCGCGCTCATCACCCAGTCGGTGATCCTCCAGGCATTCGGGGAGATCGAGGGGCGGGAGACCACGGCCCATGTCCAGCGCTTCGTCTCGCAGCTGGACAGTGAGATCGAAGATGTTGCGGCTACAACCCGGGACTGGTCCCTCCGGCAGGAGACTTCAGAGCTGCTCTCCGGCCCTGGCAGGGAAGAGGACACAGCACAGCTCTTCCCCCCGGGCATCATGAAAAACCTTGGGATCGATTATATCCTCCTGTACGATGCCGGCGGGAACCGGATCCTTTCTGGGACAATCACGGAGGACGGGGAGATCGCCTCCACCCTGCCACCCGGGCTCGACATGACCGTCTCCAACAGCATCATGCCCGAAGACATGCAGGGAGGGATTGCAGGACGGCGGGGACTCTCGACGATCAAAGATACACCGGTGATCCTTGCCGGTTACCCGGTGCAGTACGGGCCCGAAACGGATCCGCTTCAGGGGACCCTGGTCATGGCCCGGGCACTGGACAGCGGGCGGATCGATGACATCAACCGCATGCTCCAGACGGACGGGACACTCGTTTCGTACTCCATGGGGACGGATCCTGCCATCCTGTCCGCAGAAGAGGCCGTGACAGCAAAAGAGGGCGGCATCATTGTCCGGCAGTCAGGAGATAACCGGCTGGACGGGTACGCGCTCATCACCGGGATCGAGAATCATCCGACCTTCCTTCTCCTCACGATAGGATCCCCCCGCCCGGTATACCAGATGGTGAAGAATTCCATCCTGATAGTGGCAGGAGTCATTGTCCTGCTCAGTGTCCTGTACCTGCTGGTTGTCCAGCACCTCCTCCAGCGGTTTGTCCTCTTCCCCTTAAGCAGGCTTGATTCCGGAATGAAGTCCATCAGCAGGTCCGGGGACCTCACCCTCCGTATGCCGGAGATCGGGGATGATGAAGTGGTCTCGCTCGTCCGGTCGCACAACCGGATGCTCGAAACGATCCAGTCCCAGCAGGAGGAGATGCAGGCACTTCTCGAAGAGATCGGGCAGCAGCGGGACGACCTGAACGACGCACGCGGAGAACTGGCCGACCGCAACCGCGAGCTCGAAGAGCTGAACCGGAAAGCCAACCTCTACCTTGACATCTATCTCGATGTCATCACGTACGAGATCCTCAACGCCATCATGGGCCTCCGCGGGTATGCCGACCTGGTGAAGAGCACTGCTGACGAGGCCGGGCAGAAGTTTGCCGGTAAGATCATCGATCTTGCCAACCGGAGTAATGATGTTATCCGGAACATTGAGACCATCAGCCGGATCTACAAGAACCCGCCGGAAGCGGGGGTTGTGGATCTCGCGGCCGTGATAAAAACCGAGATGGGGCGGCGGACCGGTGCGCGTATCGTTATGGATAACTGTAACCGGAACGTGTGTGCCGATGATATGCTTGGCGTTGTATTCGACAATATCTTTGCCAACAGCCTGAAGTTTGGCGGCAGGGATACCACAATCCGGGTTACTGCCCGCGACATTCCGGAAGAGATGATCGAAGTCTCCGTAACCGACACCGGCCCCGGCATCCCGGATGCAGTAAAGCCCCTGATCTTCGACCGCTTCTCGGCGGATTCACGCACGCGGAGCAGCTACGGTCTCGGCCTCCATATCGTGAAGATGCTCATCGAGAGTTATGGCGGCAGTGTCCGGGCAGACGACCACATTCCCGGCAGCCCGCAGTCCGGGGCGGCGATACGGTTTACGCTGAGGATTGCAAAGGAGTGAGGGGGAAGGCCGGGCAGGTATGGGCTACGGCGGAATGGGTGGTGCTTACCCGTGTACAGGGTAATGCAGGTATTCCGTTTTCCCGGTATCCCGGTTTTTTAGCAGGCTACATGGAGGAGAGCAGCAAACGGTCGTCTCTCATCAGCGATCCGGTCGAGGATGTCCGGTGTCGGGCTGACACAGGTATCGTAACCCGAGAGGATCCTGTGCGCCTCGCGGGTTATCGGCATATCCCCGAACTGCCCCGTGCCGATGAAAATGATCTCGGGTTTCCCTTTTTTCAGGAAGGCAAGATCGTGTTCTGAAAGCGGGGTGTGGCCGTACTCTTTTTTGAGTCTCCGCGATTTTTTCTTGGAACGCTTTGTGATTCTCCGGTCCGGGTGGATAATGATATCATGATCATAACGGACGTGATCGATCTCCACCCATCCATACCGTGTCTTCATGGGCCGGACCTCCGGATAGTGGATTATCGATCCCGGATACTATCAGGTTATTCGACGTAATCCCCAATAGGTCTCAATAGTTTTAGAAAGGATGATTCGTCCCAATCCTTTGCATGGGAGAAGAGGTCAGTACCCGATAACGACCCGCAACACCACAAATGCAGCAAACCCGATCACGGCACTGATCGGGATCGTGAGGATCCACGCCCACATGATGGTCCGTGCAACGCCCCATTTCACCGTGCTCGTCCCCATGGTTGTCCCGACTCCCATGATGGAGGTGCAGATGATATGCGTTGTACTGACCGGGATCCCGGCAATCGAAGCACCAATGATGGTCGAAGCTCCGGCCGTTTCGGCTGCAAACCCGTGGACCGGGCGGAGCTTGGTGATCTTGTAGCCCATGGTCCTGACAATCCGCCAGCCCCCCGAGAGCGTACCAAGGGCAATGGCAGTGTGGGCGATGAGGATCACCCACAAGGGAACGGGGAGGTGGTTCGGGTCGGCGGCAGCGCCGAAGTACCCGATGGAGAAGAGGAGCGGGACGATGATCCCCATGGTCTTCTGGGCATCGTTTGTCCCATGGCTGAAACTGTAGGCAGCCGCGGAAAAGAGCTGGAGGCGCTTAAAATGAATCTCTGCGGCACATTTGTTTGTCTTCTTCGTGATGTTGAGGATGACTGCCATGAAGAGAAATCCGCAGGCAAGGCCGATCAGGGGAGAAGCGACCATGAAGAGGGCAACCTCCCCGACGGTTGTCCATTTTATCGCGGCAATCCCGGCAGCGGAGAGGCCGGCGCCGGTCATCCCGCCAATGAGCGCGTGGGACGACGATGTGGGAAGCCCGAAGAACCAGGTGATCAGGTTCCAGGATATGGCGCCGATGAGGGCACAGAGGATGATGTACGGGACAACTGCGGTCTCGACAACATTTAGCTGGATGATCTTGCTGATGGTGCTTGCGACCGCGACACCGAAGCCGAATGCGGCAATGAAGTTGAAGAATGCAGCAAAGACCACGGCATTCCGGGGGGAGAGCACCTTGGTTGAAACGACCGTGGAGATGGAATTAGCCGAGTCGTGGAAGCCGTTGGTAAAATCAAAGACCAGTGCAATGCCGATGATAAAGATGATCAGGGCCCACGAAGCTTCGATCATACCATAGTATGCCTTATCACGGGAGGATCTCGTTAACCTGTCGGTAGGGCGGATTGGAGCGGGAGGGGCGATACTGATAAGGGGATCGGACTTCGACAGAGCGTGCTATGACGCCCTGCGGAAGAGGACTCTGATGGAAACCCGGGGATTGTCGTACCGGCAAAAAAGGAGACGGAATACTTGGGATTAATACCCGATAACAACCCGGATTACCGCAAACGCGGCAAAACCAATGCAGGCACTGATGGGGATGGTCAGGACCCATGCCCAGACGATTGAGCGGGCAACGCCCCACTTGACGGTGCTCGTTCCCATGGTTGTTCCCACGCCCATGATGGAGGAGCAGATAACGTGGGTCGTGCTCACCGGAATCCCGATGATCGATGCACCGATGATGGTCGATGCACCTGCGGTCTCGGCAGCGAATCCGTGGACCGGGCGGAGTTTGGTGATCTTGTAACCCATGGTCCTGACAATACGCCAGCCGCCCGAGAGCGTCCCAAGAGCTATTGCAGCGTGGGCTGCAAGAATGACCCAGAGCGGGACAGGCAGGTGGTTTGGATCAACACCGGCCCCGAAATACCCAACGGAGAAGAGGAGCGGGACGATGATCCCCATGGTCTTCTGGGCGTCGTTGGTGCCGTGGCTGAAACTGTACGCCGCCGCTGAACAGATCTGGAGGCGCTTGAAGTGCGTTTCGGCGCTCTGCTTGTTTGCCTTTTTCGTGATGTTCAGGATGGCCGCCATGAAGAGGAACCCGCAGGCAAGCCCGATGATCGGCGAGATGATCATGAAGAGGGCGACCGTTTCAACCGTGGACCATTTGATGGCGGCTATTCCTGCTGCGGAGAGACCGGCCCCGGCAAGCCCCCCGATCAATGCGTGGGAAGACGAAGTAGGCAGGCCAAAGAGCCAGGTTATGATATTCCAGGTGATTGCGCCAATGAGGGCTGCGAGAATGATGAACGGGATGACATTGGTATCAACGATCTTCAGCTCGATTATCTTACTGATGGTGCTTGCCACGGCAACGCCGAACCCGAACGCTGCAATGAAATTGAAGAACGCCGCCATCAGGACCGCATTCCGCGGGCTTAAGACTTTTGTCGAGACAACGGTAGAAATGGAATTTGCCGCATCGTGAAAGCCGTTGGTGAAGTCAAAGATCAGTGCAATGCCGATGATGATCAGGATCAGTTCCCAGGTCGCTTCGATCATGCCCGTCCCTCAGAAAAACCCCGCCGCCATTATGAGTGACGGATTGCAATATCGGAAAGGACGTTTGCCACGTCCTCGCACCGGTCGGTTGCGGTCTCGAGATGCTCGTAGATGTCCTTGAGCTTGATGATCATGATCGCGTCATTAGTTTTGAAAAGGTCGGTGACCGCGTGGGCGAGCACGTCGTCGGCAAGGTTCTCGAGCCGGTTCACCTCGATGCAGCGCTCCTCGACATAGCGGGGGTCCTTGATCGACCGGATGCCCTTGACCGCACTCTCGATCTCGACTGATGACATGTGGATCAGTTTTGCGAGCTCGATCATGTGGGAGTCGGCGGTATCGATCCCGTAATACAACATCTTCTCGGTCGCACCGTCGATGAAGTCCAGCACGTCATCGAGGCTCGCGGCAAGCCTTGAGATCTCCTCGGGATCGAGTGGCGTGATGAAGGTGGTGTTCAGCTGGTTGTAGATATCGTGCGTTAAAAGATCGCCTTTGTGCTCCAGTTTCTCGATGGAGTGGCGCTTCTCCTTGACGTTCGTGAAGTCTTCCGTGAGGGCAACAAGCTGCCATGCAGCTTCCTTCACGATCCCTGCCTGTTTCTCGAACAGGTCGAAAAAAACCTTGTCCCGGGGTATCAGCAATTCCCGCAAACCCATAACAAACCCGTTGGTAAATCGGTCGGAGATGATAAAAATTTAGCGAAACGGGCCTTATCCTAAAAAAGCCCGGTGACAAACGCGACAACGAAGTATCCGGCCCATGCAATGGCCATCGCAAGGGGTATCGTGATGATCCACGCAGTCATCATCTCCCGGACAACCTGCCACTGGACCGCGTTCTTCCCCCGTGTCGCCCCCACCCCGATGATCGCTCCGTTGATCGCGTGCGTTGAGGAGACCGGGATGCCTGCGTGGGTGACCGAAACAAGGATGGCGCTGCCCGCGGTTGCCGCACAGAACCCCTGGTACGGCCGGGTCTTCGTGATCCCCTTTTCCCTCCTGTCTCCTACCCGCCCTCCCCCCAACCCGGTTCCAAGGTCAAAGGCTAGAGCGCAGGAGGCGGACCCCCAGCACGGCACCACAACACCCATGGAGCCCCACG
>NZ_PIZH01000063.1 GCF_002835825.1 Methanoregula sp.
GTATAAGGGTGGAAAGTATTCTGTCGTACTGAAAGCAAGCAATACAATGGGTGAGGGTTCGAAGACCCGTTCAGATTATATTACAGCGCTAAACGGCACGCAGGTCACCGGAATAATAACAGATACAGTTTTTCAAAGCGGCGATATCATCCACAAAAATTTTTCGGCAAACGTTGGGAACAATCTACCGATAAATTTCCATTTTACAACGGATAGCAGAGATTTTGGCAAATCACTTAAAACGTTAATTTGGGAGAGCGAAGCACCAAGCGATGATAGCGATTTTTATCATATTATCAGTGACTCCCATTATAGTGATAAAAACGTTGCATATACCTTGACTTTCATTCGCAATGACATATCAGCCCCCTCATCAATGAGACTGAATTTCAGTATTAATTCTAAATGGGAGACAGGGTCAGGAAATATTGCGACGGAGCGAACAAAAACATTTGTCATCGCTCATGGTTACAACACAAACGGTGATGAAGTTGGTATTATTCTTCCGACAACGTATGTCGGCAATGATACTGTCAACCAAATCGAGTATTTTGCTGTTGATGTCCCGTCCCAATACACGTACCTGAACAAATTCGCCCTCGCCAAACTAAGCGGTTCCGGCAATCCCTTCCAGCTCATCACCCTGACCATCGCGAGCCAGGCAAACCCTCCCGCACCATCAGGTGATTCCGATTCATATGGTAACTCGGGAGCACCATCCGGCAGCAATAAAGGCCTCTCGGCACAGGCCCCTCAACAAGCGCCCGAACAAAAAGCTCCCGTGGCCTTCATTGATCCGGGAAAGACAGCGCCCCTCTACGCAAACTCAGTCGGAGTCATAACACAGGAGACTACGCTCACATCCACCGACACGCTGGCATCCGTTGTGCTTGGAGAGGGCACAATCGCAAAGGACAGTACCGGAAACCCGCTCTCCTCGATCAGCATCGCCTCCCTTGCGCCGGATGCAACTCCCGCAGCACCATCATCCGGCCAGGCAGTCATGATTGACGGAAGATCCTATGAGCTCGGGCCGGACGGTGCAACATTCTCGCCGGGGATTACCGTTACGTTCACCATCCCGCAGGCGCAGTGGGGCAAAGAGTATTCGCTGATGATGTACGACAGGGCAACCGGCACCTGGTCGGAAATCCCCGGCAGTTTCAATGCAAAAGACGGGACATTCACCGCCGTGCTGTCGCATTTCTGCTGTGTCGCGCTCTTTGAAAAGGACATTGGGCAACCGGTTGTCCGCCGCACAACCGGCATCCCGCAACCGGAACCTGCACGGCTCGCGCCGGTCGCAACACCGACTCCCCAGCCGCCCCAGAACGCGCTCTCGATCGTGTTCAGCATGGCAGAGTGGGTTTCGGGCGAAGCCGTGAACCGCAGCAGTTACCTGACCGCTCTTGGAATCATCTGTATCATTGTCCTCTCCATCATGCTCCTGCACCGGCGGCGGAATAATCCCTGAGAACAGGATCCGGCAGGCGGTTACTGGTAACGGGTCTCTGATACGTCTTTTGCAAGATCGTCCCGGATCTCCCGGAAGATGCCCATCGCGATGATGAGGACCGGCACAATCTCGATCCTCCCGAGCCACATGAGGATAATAAAAAGCCACTTGATAGAGAACGGGCTCATCGGATCGATGAACCCGACAGAGACTCCAGAGTTACTGAGCGCGGAGACGATCTCGAAAACCACCTCATCCAGCCGGAATGACGTGATATAGAGATGGAGGGCAACAACGGTCGCAAGGAAAATGGTCAGGACGTAGATAACGATGACAAGCAGGTTCTTTGAAACGGCAAGGTTCGAGCGCTCAACGGAGAGGGTTCTTCCGCCAACCCTGAGGGGCACAAGGACCCGGCTGCTGACAAAAAATCGCCGGAACCACCATTTCACGCCCGCAAAGACAAGGGCAAGCCGGTTGATCTTGATGCCCCCGGCAGTGCTCCCCATTGCACCGCCAATGAAGACCATCATGGCGAGGATCGCGAGGGGGACGGTTGCCCAGTGGTGGAGGTTGGAGTTCTGGAGACCGCAGGTGGTGATCCCGGAGATCGCAGTGAAGGTCCCCTGGCGGAGCGCCGAAAGGGGCGCGAGGTCGCTGAAAATATAGAGATCGAGCGATATAAGTGCAGCTCCGATCGCTGCAATCAGCAGGAGGATCCGGACCGTCTGATCGCGGAAGATCCCCATGACCTTGCCGTGGTACAGGAAGAGGAAGACCTTGAACGGGACGGAGCCGGCAAACATCACGGGTATCAGGAGAGCTTCGAGGGCTGCATTGTCATAGTACGCAAGACCGCTGTCGTGAAGGGTGAACCCGCCTGTCGCGATGGTTGTCATGACGAGGTTTAAGGAATCCCAGAGCGGGATTCCTGTCAGCATCACAAGACCCGTGAAACCGAAGGTGAGGACGAGATAGATCATCCAGAGCCTCCGGCTCGATGAGGTTGTGGCAGAGACCAGGGCATCTTCCCGGCCTTCTGCACGGTACATCCTGAACAGGGAGACCCGCGTCTTCGTGCGCAGGGAGATGCCGAACACGATGACGCCAATGCCGCCGACCCACTGCATGAACGACCGCCAGAAGAGGAGCGTGTTTGGCGCCTGGTCAAGGGACGGGATCATCGAGAAGGCAGTCCCGGTCCAGCCGGCCATGGCCTCGAAGACCGCATCCGTGTAGGACATATTGAGGCCGAAGACGAACGGCAGGGCCCCGACAAAGGCGATGGCAAGCCAGGAGAGGGCAACCGCAGCGAGCGTTGCGGAGAACGAAGGTTCGATATCCTCATGGGGGATATGCGAGATCAAAAACCCGGTTGCAAGAAAGGCAAACGGGGCTGTTGCCATGGGAAGGAGGAGGTCCCATTCACCGAAGATTGCAAGAACAAGAAACGGCAGGAGCGATACGATGCCAAGGAACTCGAAGATGAGTCCCATATCGTGCGCGATCATGGCAAGGTGCCGGGTCCGCTTCATCTGCTATCCAAGCTGATTGGTACCGTAATAGTGTTATGGGTATCGTTCCGTTGACAGGTGCGTGGGCTCATCCGGGCACAATCATGCTTTTAATGCCCGGCCCCGAACAATAACTAGCCGTCCATGTCCCTCATCAAAAATGAGCAGTTCCCGTTCATCCTCATGGTCATCCTGACCGTTGCTGCCATCATCCTCTTCTGGCCGGTCATGGACATGGTACTGCTCGGGGCATCGCTTGCGATCGTCCTCATGCCGGCCTTCCATTGGCTCATACAACACGCCCGCCCGGTGATCTCTGCTGCATTCATCACCATTGCGACATTCTGTGCGTTTGCTTGTGTGATCGGGTTTACCCTGTATGTCTTTTCGTCCAATGCGGAGACCCTGACCGTCATGTTCTCCGCGATTGCCGGTTGGATCAATAACCCGGAGACCAGTTTTACCGTTTTTGGTTTCCCCCTCAACAAGGCAGGGATTATCAGTCTCCTGAACACCGGCCGACTGATGTTCGTGGGTTACGAGGAGACGTTCATTGCAAACCTGAGTTACATCCTCTTCAAGGCATTCATCTTCTTCTTCACACTCTTTGTCCTCCTCCTTCATGGCGAGGAACTAAAACGGCGGATCATGGAGCACATGCCCGACACCCTGAATTCGTACGTGACCCGGCTTTCGGATGTAACGGTCGATACCCTGTATGCAATCTATGTTGTCCAGGTTGCTATTGCTGTCCTCACCTTTTTCATCGCCCTCCCGGTCTTCTGGCTGCTCGGGTACGGGGATGTCATCTTCTATGCGTTCTTTGCCGCATTCTGCGAGCTCGTCCCCATCCTCGGTTCATCGATCGCGTTTCTCCTGATCGGCACGTACGCGCTGGTTATCGGGGATATAGAGGGTGTCCTGATCCTCTTCTTCCTCGGCTATATCGTGGTCTCCTGCATGCCGGAGATCTTTATCCGGCCGGTCCTGGTGGGGCGGCGTGTGAAGATCCGTCCGGTTATCATGTTCATCGGGATTGTCGGGGGGCTCCTGACTATGGGGCTTGCCGGGTTCGTTCTTGGCCCGGTCATTGTCGTCCTCCTCATTACGAGCTACCGGATGTATGTGCAGGACAAAAAAGAGATGGCACAACAGGAAGTCATGGATGTAACGCCACGATGAGGTCCGCTGGAAACAGTACCCGGACAATTCCGGAAAGATATTAAGTTCACTCTGATCAGTGATCGGTAGGGATATCCGTGAGTGCAGGCACTGCACCGGGGATTATCAAATCCATCGGACTGGTGTTCGGGGACATCGGGACAAGCCCCATCTACGCGCTTACAGCGATCTTTCTCATCCTCCCGTCAACACCTGCCAATGTCATGGGGATTTTGTCCCTGGTTATCTGGACCCTGACAATTCTCGTGACCGTGGAATATACGTTTCTTGCCATGAACATTGGTAAGAAAGGCGAAGGAGGGACGATAGTGCTCAGGGAGGTCCTCCTCTCCCTCTTAACATCCGGCCACCAGGTCGCATTCGTTTCCTTCCTTGCCATTATCGGTGTTGCCCTGTTTATTGGCGATGGGGTCATCACACCGGCAATCAGTATCCTTTCGGCAGTAGAGGGCGTCCTGCTTATCCCTTCGTTTGGCGCCACCAGCCAGTGGATCCTGATGGGCATGGCAGGGACCATTGCCGTCGCGCTCTTCCTCTTCCAGGTAAAAGGCACAGAACGGGTGGCATTTACCTTCGGACCGGTGATGGTACTCTGGTTTGCCGTCCTTTCGGTGACTGGGATCGCCTCTATCATTACTGCCCCGTCAGTTCTCTTTGCAATCAGCCCGGGGTATGCAGTCTCATTCCTTTCCCGTCACGGCATCGAAGGATTCCTTATCCTTTCTTCGGTGATCCTTGTTGCGACCGGGGGCGAGGCACTCTATGCTGACATGGGGCACCTGGGAAAAAAACCGATCGTGCATGCATGGTATATTGTTTTTTCAGCACTCGTACTGAGCTATCTTGGGCAGGGAGCGTTTTTGATCAACCACCCGGATGCCCATAACGTGCTTTTCGAGATGGTCTATTCTGAGTTCCATGTTGCATACGTCCCCTTCCTTCTCTTAAGCATCGTTGCCACGGTCATTGCATCGCAGGCCATGATCTCGGGAATTTTCTCGATCGTTTTCCAGGGGATCACAACGCGGATGATGCCTCTGATGCGCATCAATTTCACCTCACCTCACATACGCTCGCAGATCTATATCGATGTCGTGAACTGGATGCTGCTTGCCGCAGTCCTCCTTATGATCCTCATCTTCCGGACTTCCGGCAACCTTGCCCATGCCTATGGCCTTGCAGTCAGCGGGACCATGGCGATCACCGGGATCCTGCTCACCTGGATCTTCCTGCGCAGAAAAAAGATTGTACTGAGTCTTGTGGCCGGAGGAGTTCTCATCGTGAATTTCCTGTTCCTGTCTGCAAATTTCCATAAGATTCCCTATGGCGGCTACTGGTCTCTCATCATCGCGGCGATACCGTTTGGAATAATTCTTATCTATGTGAAAGGCCAGGAAAAGCTCCAGAGCGCACTAATACCGGTACCGTTTTGCACGTTTGAAGAGGAATTCGAAAGAACGTATCGTGATGCGGAAAAAATACCGGGAACCGCACTATACTTCACCCGGGACTTCCGCCAGGTCCCGCCCTATATCCCCAGGACGCTGTTTACGAACGGGATCCTGTATGAAGAGAATATCCTTGTCTCTGTCATCAGGACAGAACAGCCATTTGGCGTCACCTGGGGCATCATCCGGGAAGTAACCGAGGGGTTTTCGGTTTTTGAGATATATCTTGGGTATATGGAAATCGTGGATCTTGATGCCATTATCCGGGAAACCGGTGTGCAGGAACGTACCATCTTCTATGGGATGGAAGAGATCCTGACAGTTCACCCGGTCTGGAGGATCTTTGCTGCGATCAAACGCCTTTCGCCTTCGGTTGTCCAGTTCTATAAGCTTCCGTCCGGGAAGATCCATGGAGTCATCACAAGAATTGAGATGTGACAGGGTAAACCTCACAAAAAAGAGAAAGCATTATCCCCAAACCTGATGAGACGTAATGAAGAATGTCAGGGGACTCTTTTGCCATGCCCGATATCGTCAAATCGATGGGGCTGGTATTCGGTGATATCGGCACCAGCCCGATCTATGCCCTGACCGCGATCTTCCTCTTAATCCCCCCGACCCCGGAGAACGTGATGGGGATCCTCTCCCTGATCATCTGGACACTGACCATTCTCGTCACGGTTGAATACACGTACCTTGCCATGCACCTCGGGAAGAAAGGGGAGGGGGGCACTATCGTGCTGAAGGAGACACTCCTGCCGCTCTTAAAGTCCGGCAACCAGGTGGCGTTTGTGACCCTCCTTGCCATCATCGGGATCTCGCTCTTTATCGGCGACGGGGTCATCACGCCGGCCATCAGCATCCTTTCAGCAGTTGAGGGGATACTCCTGATTCCCGGTTTTGAGGATATGCCCCAGACGTACCTGATGATCATTGCCGGCGTCATAGCCATCTGCCTCTTTTCGTTCCAGTCCCGGGGTACCGAGAAAGTTGCCTGGACGTTCGGCCCGGTGATGCTCATCTGGTTCATTGCCCTTGCCGGCTTTGGTGTGGTGGCCCTTATCAGCGCACCCGCCGTGATTCTTGCCATCAATCCCCTGTACGGGATCCAGTACCTTTTCGGGCACGGCCTTGAAGGATTCCTCATCCTTTCATCCGTGATTCTCGTTGCCACGGGAAGCGAAGCGCTGTACGCGGATATGGGGCACCTGGGACGCGAACCCATCATCCGTGCATGGTATTTTGTCTTCATTGCCCTTGCCCTGAACTATCTCGGGCAGGGAGCGTTTGCCCTGACCCACCCGGAAGCGAAGAACATTCTTTTCGAAATGGTGTTTACCAACCTGCAGATTGTCTATGTTCCGTTCCTTATCCTCAGCATTGCAGCAACGATCATTGCATCACAGGCTATGATCTCCGGGATCTTCTCCATTGTATACCAGGGCATCACCACCCGCATCATGCCGCTGCTTCGGATCGATTATACGTCACCCCAGCTCCGGTCCCAGATCTATATCGATGTCATGAACTGGATGCTCCTCTTTGCCGTGCTTCTTGTCATCCTCATCTTCCGGAGTTCCAACAACCTGACGCTTGCCTACGGCCTTGCGGTTGCCGGGGACATGGCGATCACCGGCATCCTCATAACCATGATCATGTTCCACCGCGGAGAGATTATCCGTACTCTCCTTGCAGCAGGCATCCTGATGGTCAATTTCTCCTTCCTCTTTGCAACCTTCCACAAGATTCCCCATGGCGGCTACATCTCCCTCCTGATTGCGTTCATCCCATTCTGCGTCATCATGATCTATGTCAACGGCCAGAAGCGGCTCGCAGCTGCTCTCTCCCCGGTTCCGCTGGAGGAGTTCCTGCCAAAATTCACCCGGACCTATGAGAGCGTCAACCGGATCTCCGGATCGGCGCTCTTCTTTGCCCGGGACTTCCGGAAGCTCCCCCAGTACATCCCCCGGATCATGTTCACGAATAATATCGTGTACGATGACAACATCATCATCTCGATCATCCGTACCGAACAGCCATTCGGTGTTACCTGGGGGTTCACCCGGGAACTGACACCAGGGCTCTCTATCTTCGAGATTTACCTCGGGTACATGGAGATTGCAGACATCAGCCATATTTTAAAAGAAGCGGAGATCGATGAGAAGACAATCTTCTATGGTATGGAAGATATCGTAACCGCTCACGTTGTCTGGCGGGTATTTGCCATCCTCAAGAAACTCTCACCGTCCATGGTGCAGTTCTATAAGCTTCCGTCCGACAGGATCCATGGTGTCGTGACTCGCGTCGAGATGTGAGAACAATAGTCCGATCGAGAAATCATGGCATTTTTTTTGCCTTTCCATGGTTTCAGATGGATGTCGGACCATTCCAGCCTGATTCCCATTTGGCGTTCGGCACACAATAATATGGTTTCCCTTCCCAGTGTACGTGGGCGTGGATATCCGAGTCTGGTCAAAGGAGCGGGATTTGGAATCAGATGATTACTTTCACGCAAAACCTGTAAAAGCATTATATAACAATCGCGCGAGGAACGCCGACCCAGGACAAAGGCAGTGGATTTAGAGTC
>NZ_PIZH01000064.1 GCF_002835825.1 Methanoregula sp.
GCCCTTGTGGACGGTTTTACAAAACTGACGTTTACGGCTATGGTTGAAGGTGTCGGGGCCACGGTTCTGGAGAAGGGCCTGATGACCCGGGAAGAGTGGGATCGGGGGATCGCAGCACTTCACCGCACTGCCGAAGAAGACGGTGTCTTCTGCTACACGTTCTTCAAGGCAACCGCACGGAAATAATCGTGTGAAAGCCATGAAAATCTCCCTGATTCTTGCACATCCCCGGCCGGGAAGTTTCAATCATGCAATCGCCGCGACAGCTACCCGTGCGCTCCGTGATACCGGTCATACCGTCTCCTTCCATGACCTCTATGCGGAAACGTTCGATCCCCTTCTTCATGCTGAAGAGATCCCCCGTGACGGACAACTTCCCGCGGATATCGCGCTGTATTGCGCCGAGATTGTTACAGCCGACGGGATCATCATCGTCCATCCTGACTGGTGGGGAATGCCGCCCGCGATCCTCAAAGGCTGGATTGACCGCGTCCTCCGGCCAGGAGTTGCCTACCAGTTCGCGGAGTCCGATTCCGGTGAAGGTATTCCGGCAGGGCTCCTGAATGCGAAAGCCGCGCTGGTCTTCAACACGTCCAATACCCCCCGGCAGCGGGAGATCGAGGTCTTCGGAGATCCGCTTGAACGGCTCTGGAAGGATTGTATCCTTGCATTCTGTGGGGTACCGGTTGTCCAGCGCCGGATGTTCGGGGTCGTAGTGACCAGCACGGATGCGCAGCGGAAGGCATGGCTGGAAGAGGTGAGCCATCTGGTAACAGAGATGTTCCCCCAGTAATCCTCTGCATAGCAGGTACCGCATCTCATTTTCGCCCTGTGCCTGCTTACGGTTTATCTTGTCACTGGCAGACTATCCTGATGGAGACTGATATGAATACCGAAACGATCACGACTGAGGTCCTCGCAACGATCAGGGCCATGAACAAGGCCTGGACTACCGGGTGGCATGAAGCAGAATTCCGTAAGTATATTCACGAAGATGCCGTTGCCATCGTTCCATCGGCACCTGGACGCCTTGAAGGACGGGATGCCTATGTTGCAGGCTGGAGAGGATTTGCGCAGGCCGCAACGATCCATTCCTGGCAGGAGTCCGATCATAAGGTAGAGCTGTTTGCCGGCGGACAGTGTAGTGTTGTAACATACTTTTTCACGATCGATTGTACCGTGGGCGGGGTCCGGCAGATTATGCGGGGCCGGGACATGTTCTTTCTTGTGAAAGAAGAACATGCGTGGCAGGTGGCTGCAGACCAGTACTCGCCGGAACCTTTGGTCTCATAATGACAGGACTAAGCGGGACGCGACCAGTATAAATTATCGTGCAGTGAATTCATTGAGAGTCATATCATGGACACCATTGTCATTGTCGGCTATATTGCCGGCGCCCTCACCACCATCTCATTCGTACCGCAGGTGGTCAAAGCCTGGAAGATGAAGGAGACCCGTGATCTCTCGCTTGCGATGCTGGTCCTCTTTGCCACCGGGGTAATCCTCTGGACATTTTACGGCATCCAGGTTGGATCCCTGCCCATCATCGCTGCCAACATTATTACATTCACCCTGATCCTCGTGCTGCTCGGCCTGAAATTGTGGTACAAGTGAACCCGGCCGTTCTGGGAAGGGCCCGGATTTCATGGCAAACGGTACATTCCCTTTTTACCGGCAGGCACGCTGCCGGTTGAACGAGCAGGTGTGAAAACAAAAAAAAGAGAAGGATATCGGGTTATTGAGATTCCTGCTGCAGCAGCACGAGGCATCCTGAGAGGATGTCATGGAGTCCCTGGTGTTTCCGGGTAAACGCAATCATGATGAAGCCGATGAAGATGATCAGGACGGAGATATATTTCCAGAAGAACCGGAGTGTGGTCCGGGCAAAGCTCGGTTTATTCCCCTCAAGGTCGGTAACCACCAGTTTCATCAGCACTTTTCCCGGCGTCGCCTGGCTGCGGGAGGATTCAAAGCCTGCATAGTATGCCCAGGGGACCACGATAAGGGTGATCCCGTACGCCGCAACGATCGACCCGAACAGGGCAGCCGTGGTACCCTCGACAGTGAGCTGTTCAACGGGGATGCGCTGCACGGTATAGAAGAAAAGATTCTGGAAACCCCGGAAGAGGCCCAGTGCACCGGCTACGACAAGGTCGATGAGCAGGATTAGGATGAGATCTACGATGAAAGCAACAAGACGCCTTCCCAGACCGGCGTATACACCGACATCGGGCCCTTCGTCCTCTTCCGGCACAGGGGCGGCGACCGGCCGCGACTGGACCGACTCGATATCGGCCCCGCACCACTGGCAGAATTTTCCGGAGGCATCCGTCTCTTTTCCACATTTAGGACAGAACATTCGATAGACTCCTGATACGTAAACTTCATCCAGAGTCCTTTTTAATGTATCGTTCTTTTCCGGATTTTTGCCCGCGTCTTTGATTCGCGACCTGCGGCACCGTTTCCGGCACAAATCAGTAATATGAATACATGCAAGGGATCAGCATGAAGACTGCCCGGATCCTCATTGTCCTTGCCGGAGTCGTGCTCTGTACCTTCGCTGCCGGCTGTACAAGCCCAACCGGCGTGTTGATGAACAGTGGTACAGCAACGCCCTCCCCGCAGGGTACGGTATCGCCCGATATCCCCACTTCCACTCCGGAGGCTTCACTGCCCGTGCAGACCCTGCCCGCAGAACAATATGTCGATGTTCAGCTGACCAAGGAGCGGCCGGACTATTCGATCCATCTCCTGTACAATGGCGGCAAGGGTGAAGTGAGTATCCAGAATATCTTCCTGAAGGCAACCCTGTCAGACGGACAGGTTATTGAACAATACATGAACGACAACCAGCGGCAGCCACGAAGGGGTGACGAGATCATCATCAAAGGTACAAGGGGTAGTGACCGTGTCGAGGTCTATGTGACGAGCGTCGGGCAGTCCTATAAAGTCCTTGACAAGGAACTACTGGTGAACCGTCTCTGAATATCCCGGATTATCCCCGGGCATCTGTTTTTCCGGTCTTCCCCCGGTTACCCTGATTATTACCCGGTGTAACTGATCCTGCTGATCCGTTCCGCGTACTTCTGTGTCGCATACCCGAGCAGACCTGCCACTGCAAGGACTGCCGCAAGAACCACCCACTGTTCTATACCCGCCGTTCCCACCGCAAGCCTCGTCAGGAGGTTCATCGGGTTTGCCGGCAGGGAGAGGGCAAAAAGAATCACGACAACAAGTGCTGTCGAGAAGATGAACTGGGCAGCGGTTCGCTCGCGGTAGTGAAGTGCTGTCAGTGCGCCCAGCAGGACGAGGACAAAGGAGCTTACGGTAACGTGCAGCAGGATCAGGCCCGCGTTCTCGATCGCGATACCGTTGATCATCAGAAGTATCAGCCAGACCGCGGCCTGGACGGGGACCAGGACCTCGCAGGCCAGGACCTTACCCCAGATCATCTCGGAGAACGTGACCGGTGTCGAGACCAGTGTCTCCAGCGTGTCGTGCTGGTATTCTTCGGTGATCAGGTCGATGACGAGTGCTGAAGCGATGATCGCCGGCATGAAGACCAGGAGCGGGATCAAAAGACCGTACACGAACTCGTAAAAGTCACCGCCTTCGGACGCCGGGGGGAACCGGAGCGGCAGCGGACGATCGTTCAGCCGCTCCTCCCGGACCTCCCGCAGGTCCTTCTCGTATCGCAGGAATATATCCTTGAGCTTGACATCGACGATAGCACTCTGGAGATCGTTTTGCAGGGTATAGAGCGTGATCTTGATGGGGTCATCGGCATCCGGGGCGGTGTCCGGGACCCAGATCACGGCGGCAAGTTTCCGTTCCTTGAGAGCAGTCACCCCGGTCGAGAGATCCATCGGGAAGACCCGGAAGTCCGGGCTGGCATAGAGATAGCGGGAGATATCCGATTCTTCACCTGCGTAGCCGATATTGTACTTGAACCGCGAGTACTTCGAGAGCGACGAGGGGTCGTACATCGAGGTAAGCCCCACCATCAGGAACGAGGAGAAGAGGGCGACGAAGAGCTGGAGAAGGATGGCAAGCAGGATCGTCCGCTCCGAGAGGAGGCCGCGGAACTCTTTCTTTGCGATGATGGACAGGTGCTTTACCTTCATAAGAACCACCCGAGGATAAAGTAGAGGTTATAGAGACAGTGGACAACCATGGCAAGGACAAGCCCCGGAACAAACCCTTTCGCCCCCCATTTCTTGATGAAACATGCAACGATAAACACTCCAACGAAGTGGAGGAGGAGCGGGAGCCAGAGAGACCCGAGGGAGAGGAAGAGGATGCTCCCGAAGACCGAGTCCGAGATCTGGGCAAGGGTGACGAAGAGGAGGAGTTTCTCCCCCACAAGGAACCCGATGGCGGTTGCCGCGCTGGCAAGGAGGAGATTCTTCCAGGTCAAAAAACCGGGGTCGCGGATATACATCGTGTAGATCCCTATCCCTTTTGCTGTCTCCTCGATCAGTGCGGCAAAGAGGAGGAGGAAGACGAGCGATGCCGGCATAGGGAGGTTGAAGAAGAGGACGAGGCACATCATCTGGACCATGAAGACGAACGGAATAGAGAATCCCGTGAGGAGGAAGAGCGAGAGGAACGGGTGCTTCCGCGAGAGGATCTCCGAGAGGAATTCCCGCATACGCGTCACGAGCCCTTTCTCCGAGAAGAGCCGCTCTTCTTTGAAGTTCCTGGCCCCGATATAGAACAGGACGGCGCTTGTCAGCCAGAAGAGCGATGTCGAGTACAGGTAATCGGCAGCAGTCCATGGTGTGCCCTGCAGGGTAAGGACGATGAGTGTTAACGGCGAGATGAGGCTGATGACATGGACGTTGGCAAAGATACTCGGGAAGAAGAGGTAGGAGGTGGCTACGGTCGAGAAGAAGATCGAGACAAAGGAGAGTTCCTTGAATGATCGTGCAAGCATCCCAATGAGGAGCGCGTTTGCAAGGAAGAAGAAGATGACCGGGACAAGCGGGAGGAGGATAAGTGGTGAGGCCCGGATCCAGAGCGTGAGAGCGGCACAGATCGCAAGCATCCCAATGAGGTACGGGAGCATCTTACCGATGATGATCGACACCGTTTTCACTGGTACCGAGAGGAGGACCTCGCCCTTCCGCTCGATCCGTTCGTTCATGATGCTCATCATGAAGAACTGGCTCGTGAAGTAGAGCGGGAAGATGAAGACGAAGACGAGGATGATGGAGTCGAACGGGAGCGGGGGCGAGAGCTGGGACGGGGTTTTGAACGTGCCCATTGTGCCGGTTGACGATGAGAGGGTTTCGGTGTAACGGGAGATCTGGGAATTCTCGGCATTGGACTTGACCAGCTGTCCGCGGAGTTCCTCTTTGGTGACAGAGAGTGTCGGTGAGGGTGTCGCTACCTGCTCCACCGGCCCCTCCGGCACCGGTGCAGCCCGCACCGGTGCGGCGCTGACGTACTGGCCGCTCTGGGTGGCAAGGAAACTGAGTTCACTCTTCACGCTCTGCGTGTCGATCCAGAGCGGGTACGCGGCAAAGAGATCCTCTTCGCGGTTATACACGCTGCCCACGTACTTCGCGTAGTCGCGTTCAAGAGTCTTGCGTGCCGCAACGGATCGACTCCCGGTGCCCGTGTACGCGTAGCCGTTGATGACAAGGATATCAAATTCTCCCCGCTGGGCAATCAGGTCTCTCTCGGGAAGCTGGAAAACCGTGAACCGTGCATCTTCAGCCAGGATCTGTGCCATGGCCGGGTCGGAAACCCCGATCCGGTACATCCCGTCCTGGAGGTGCAGGCCGCTCTGGGCAGAGAAGCCGGTGACGGCAACGAGCAGGACGAACAGGACGATGGCGAGCGGGAGAACATCCCGGCTCATCATGGAGAAGGACTTCTTTACTTCCCATCGCGCAATGGTCGTGATATCGGTAAGCGCACCCATCTGCTCTCCTGTTATGCCGTCCTTTCGGCCGCTGCCCGTCTTCCCGGACATCCGGCAACGATAGTGAGTGTAATGCCGGGTACCTATATCTACTTCACGATGACGGCAGTTAGTTGATGATATTGTTGTTGACGGTGTAGTGGTAGTTCAGTTCCTCTGCCAGGAGCGGCATCAGGTTGTCCACATCGTAGAATGTCTGCTCGAACACGGGGTCATAATACGAGAAGGGCCGGCCCACCCGGGTCTCGATCCGGTCCACTGCATGCATAATATCGGTATCCGTCTTCCAGCCATCCCTCTCGTAGGGCCAGATCCGGTAGTCCTTATCGGCAATCGCGATCAGTTTCTGAACCTGGTATCCCTGTTTTGTGAGATTCGCGGTTGCAGCCAGGTCGCCGATCGAGAACGTGTACAGGCTGTAGATGCCGGAACCGCCGCAGGTCACCCACATCCGCGGGTGGGTGTGGATGATGATATATTCACGGTCTTTTCTCATCGGGCCTGAGAAGAGATTTGCGTTGATGCTCCAGTAGTCGCCCTTGATGAACGTGGATTCACCTGTGTTCACATCGATCAGGTACCCGATCTCCTTGGACTTCTTCACATCGCAGTTGTGGGGACTGCCCGTGTGGACGATCTCCGTGTCGGCGACATCGCTGTCGATGAACATCTCCAGTTTGTTCCGGGCGTCCACGATCCGGGCATTGAGTGCAGCCTCGGAGATTTGGGTCGGGGTGGGGGAAGGCCCAATAGTGACAGGTGCGATGGTGGTATTGGCCGGCTGCAAAACGTTCGTTTCGTGAGCCGATTGAGTTGCTGTCACTAACGGTGTAGCTGACGCAGCAGGTGTTGCCGGAAGGGGAGTTGTCGCGGTACCCGAAGGTGCCTGCGTGACTGCGGGAGGATGTTCCGGCCCGGAACACCCGGCATTTGCCGCAAGAACAAGAATAGCCAGGAGCGCCAGGAAACCGAGGCAGATGTTCCGGCACATGATGCAGTGCGTTTGCCGGGAACAATAAAAAACGATCCCTGCTCAAGGCGGATGCCGGCATCCCAACTTATATCACCCGGTCAACACAAGTCTGATCGAAAGGCGACCTCCCATGATCACGGCCCGCAGCCTGAGAAAAGACTTCGACGGATTTCTGGCGCTTGACGACGTCAGTTTCGAATTCGAGGACGGCGAGATCTTCGGGATCATCGGCCACAACGGGGCGGGCAAGACAACGCTCCTGAAGATCATCTCCGGTCTCATCACCCCGACTTCGGGGGAGCTCCTGGTCAACGACATCGACGTGATAAAAGACCCCCTTGCCCTGAAGCAGAACCTCGGTTACCTTCCTGAGGAGTCCCGGCTCTACGAGACGATGACAGCCGAGAACTACCTCGCGTTCTTCGGGGAGATCTACGGGCTTTCCCCACAGGAGATAAAAGTCCGCTCAAACCAGCTTTTTGCTGCGCTCTCACTCGAACCCGATGGCAAGAAGATCGGGGAATTCAGCAAAGGTATGAAGCGGAAGGCCGCGATCGCCCGGTCGCTCATTCACGATCCGGGCTTCCTGGTCTACGATGAGGCAACAAGCGGGCTCGACCCGATGACGTCGCGCTTCATCGCGGACTATCTCCGGCGGCTCCGGCAGGACAAGAAAACAATCGTCCTCTCGGCCCATAACCTGTACCAGGTCGAGGCGATCTGTGATAAGGTGATGATCCTCCGGCGGGGGAAGGTTGTAGCGTTCGGGACGATGAAGGATCTCCGCGACCAGTTCGGCTCTCTCACGTACACCATATTCTTCTCCATAGATGATCCGGCGAAGCTGATTGGGCATTCCAAGACGTACCGTCAGGAAGAGGGTTTCTTTGTCTGCGAAGCAGAGGACATGAAGCAACTAAACGAATGCACGGCCACAATCACTGAGACCGGCGGCAGGGTCGAGAAGATCGAGTCACGGTACCCCTCCCTTGAGGAGATGCTCTTAAAGATTGGGAAATAAGCAGAGCGCAATCCATAAGTTTACCCGTGGTTATCTCACTTCATGCATTCCGGGATCAAAGTTGGTATCGTTCTTCTTGTGCTGATCATCGCTGCCATTGCTGGTATGGCTGTGACCGGGTTCTGCCCCCCGGCCGGGCCGTGGCCGCAGCCGCCGTGGTGTTCCGGTCCTGGGCAGGCACCCGGACTCAGT
>NZ_PIZH01000065.1 GCF_002835825.1 Methanoregula sp.
ATTCCCACCTGCGGGCGCATCCCCCCATCCAGAAAGTGAGGGAGATGTACACGGCAAAGTTCGAGTACCGGAACGAAAAGGGGAAGCGGGTCGGGACAACCATCGAGATGTACGATTCCGTGGAAGGCTACGAGACGGGGATCGCTTCTGTCATTGCAAACATGGCGAACCGGGAGGCGCACCGGGGAAAGGTAAAACACCTCCCGGCCGCTGACCTCTTTTCTGTCATGATGAAATGCCATGACCCGGGCAACGAACTCTATTACCTTAATATCGCCCGGGACCGGATGACACTGACATCCTATACCGATGATGCGATCCGGAAGAAGGTTGAGAATTGGGTGGAGAGCGTGCCGGAACTGGGGTGAGGTGGCAGACCTCCATCAGGTTCCGGAGCAAACCCCGCACCTGTGAAGCCGGGATGGAGATGAGACCAGAAAATCCTAAAATACCCCCTTTTTCCGTTTCAAGTGCAGATAATAAGATTAAAACGTAACCGACAATAGCAATAGGTATAACTAAAAGCAGATGAAGATCCGTATTCCATCCACAAGACAAAGAGGGGTGTGTGTCTCTGCCCTATACTATCCTGTATGTCGATGACGATGCAGACCTCCTTGAACTCGGCAAATCATTCCTCGAAATCACGCAGGAGTTCACAGTCGGGACCTGCGATTCCGCCCGGAAAGCCCAGGCTCTGCTCAGGGAACAACGCCCCGATGCGATCGTCTCCGATTACGAGATGCCGGAGATGGACGGCATCGTATTTCTCAAGCAGGTCCGTTCAGAATTCGGCGACCTCCCGTTCATCATCTTCACCGGGCGGGGCAGGGAAGAGGTTGTCATCGAAGCCCTGAACAACGGGGCGGACTTCTACCTCCAGAAGGGAAGCGATGCCGAGGCGGTCTATGCCGAGCTCCGCCATGTCGTAAGGAGGGCCATCGAGATGCGGCAGGCGCGACTCACCCTTGCCGAACAGGAGCAGCGTTTCCATGATCTCCAGAACGCAAGCGACATGATCCAGAGCGTAGACCCGCAGGGCCGGTTCCTCTTTACCAATAAAAAATGGCAGGACACCCTCGGCTATGGGCCGGATGACCTGCCCTCCCTCTCGCTCTTCGATATCATCCATGAGGAGAGTCGTGAACATTGCATGGCATTCTTCCCGCGGGTAATTGCCGGTGAGGATGTGGGCATTATCGACGTCACCTTCCGGGCAAAGGACGGCAGGAAGGTCTATGCCGAGGGGTTTGCCAGCTGTAAAATCTCCGACGGAAAACCCCAGTACACCCGCGGGATCTTCAAGGACGTCACCGACCGAAGGGAGACCGAACAAGCATTAAAAGAGAGCGAGGAGAAGTTCCGGACCCTTGTTGAGCACTCGCTGGACGGGATCCTGATCCTGGACCCGGGCGGGCTGATCCTCTTTGCCAACCAGGCAGCCGGAAAGCTCATCGAAGAAGACGATTACCCTAAGGTGATAGGCAGGCTGAATGTCATGGCCTTCATCGCACCGGAATCCAGGCAGACGGTGATCCAGGACTTCTCGAAAGTGGCGCAGGGTATCGACGGGTTCCTTGCGCAATACAAGATCATCACCGCACTGCACCGGGTGCGATGGGTTGAGAGCATCGGGAAATCCATCACGTTTGAGGGGAAGCAGGCCATCTTAATTTCGCTCCGGGACATCACGGACCGGATGCAATCCGAGTCCGTCATAAAGGAGAACGAGGAGAGGTTCCGGACCATCTTTGAGTCAAGCCCCTACCCGATAGCGATCAACAGCATGCCGGACCAGAAGTTCATCGCGGTCAACCCCACATTTGTGAGGGTAAGCGGGTACCAGGAAGAGGAGATCCTCGGGAAGAACCCGGTCGAACTGGGCCTTATCACGATTGCCGGGGCTGCCAAGCTGGTCTCACGTGCGGTCCTTGCAGGAAAGATCGAGAACGTTCCTCTTGCGTTATCGGTAAAGGACGGGCGGCGGGTTCATGTCCTCTTCTCCACCATTCCCATCACCATCGGGG
The DNA here is from genome assembly GCF_002835825.1 of Methanoregula sp. Classification (GTDB taxonomy): domain Archaea; phylum Halobacteriota; class Methanomicrobia; order Methanomicrobiales; family Methanospirillaceae; genus Methanoregula. The sequence goes on from NZ_PIZH01000065.1 coordinate 2,028, forward strand.
GGAAGTCGGCTGCCCTTACGGTAACAGCCGAGGTGACGCAACTCAAACGGGTAGAAGAAGAGCTCATGAAAAAGAACGAGGACCTCCACGCGGCCTATGAAGAACTGACGGCAACCGAGGAAGAACTCCGGGCCAACTACGAAGAGCTCCACAAGCGCGAACAGGCCTTAAAAGAGAGCGAGGAGAAATACCGCCTGATGACCGAGACCACGACCGACGTGATCTACATGATGGACAGGAATGGCGTTATCACCTATGTCGGCCCGCAGATCGCCAGGTACGGGTACACCCCGGAAGAAGTCCTGTCCCATAATTTTTCTGAATTCCTGGAGAAGGATGACGTCTCCCGGGCGATGGCAGACATGGCAAAGACACTCGCAACCGGCCAGTCCACCGTGCTCCCGGTAAAGATGCACGACAAAGCCGGCACCATCATCTGGATGGAAGACAACGGTGCCGCGATCCGGGACGCCTCCGGTACGATAATCGGAATATCGGGGATCCTGCGCGACATCACTGCGCGAAAAGTGATCGAGGAAGCCCTTCGCGAGAGCGAGGAGAAGTTCAGGGCGCTGGTCGAGAACGCCCTGGAAGGGATCTTCATCGTCAACTTCACGGGAAAACTGCTCTTTGCAAACCCGGCGGTAGCCAGAATTGTCGATATTGACGATATCCGGTCCGTTGTCGGATCCCTCAATGTCATGGACCTCGTTGCTCTGGAATCGAAGCCCGCAGTGATCAAAGACCTCGCACAGGTAGCGCTGGGGATCGATGCCTACCTGGTCCATTACAAACTCATCACCATGAAAAAGAAGGAGATCTGGGTCGAATGCATAGGGAAGAAGATCTCCTTTGACGGGGGCACGGCCATGCTCGTCTCCATGCGTGACGTAACCGGGCGCCGGAAGGCAGAGGAGGTACTGCGTGAGTCCGAAAGCCGGCTGGCCACCCTTTTCCGCAGCAGCCCGGTGGCCCTGACGCTTGTCTCGGCAACGGACGGAAAATTCGTGGATGTGAACGATGCGTTTGTTGCACAAACCGGTTTTAGCCGCGAGGAGGTAATCGGGAGGACTGCATCCGGGATCCATATCTTTGCCGACAGCAGAGAGTATGAGGAATTTTCTTCGGCATTAAGGAACAAGCGCAGTGTCCAGGGTATGGAGATCAAGTGCCTGACAAAAGACGGCAAGCTCCAGAACTGCCGCTTTACTTCAACGGTCATTTTTATGAACGGTGTCCCCCACATCCTCTCCAATGTTGAGAATATCAACGAGCAGAAGGAGGCAGAAGCGGCACTCAACACGCTGGTAAAGAGCATGGTCGGCACAACCGGGGTGGATTCCCTCCAGACGATCACGGGGAACGTTGCCACCTGGCTGGGTGCCGATTGTGTGATGGTCAGCGAAGTGACACCGGACCGGAAATCGCTCGTGGCCCGCTCCATGATCCTTGACGGGAAACGTGTTGCTGCATTTTCCTGCTCCCTGCCGGGAACCCCCTGTAATGCGGTGACAGAACAGGGCTTCCTGTTCTACGGGGAGAACCTTGCACAACTCTTCCCCACGACAGAGGCGGTTACAGAACACGGGTTCTCTGCATATATTGGTACACCCCTTATCGATTCCGCCGGGAATGTGGTAGGTGTCCTCAGCGCATTCTTCCGTTCCGCGCAAGAATCCCTGGCAGGGTACCGGGAGATCCTCGATATCATGGCCGTGAAAGCGGCCGCCGAGATCGAACGCAGCCGCATCGAACAGACCCTCATCGAGAGCGAGGAGAAGTTCCGGACCCTTGTCGAGAACTCGCTGGATGGGATCCTCATCATCGATATGACAGGAAGGATCCTCTTCGCCAACAAGGCAATGGCAGAAATGGTTGCCTCTGAGCGCGAAATCGGATTTGACAGCTATGAGGGCGGAAGGAATGTGCTGGATTTCATTGCCCCGGAAGCACGGGATTCCGTTGTGCAGGATTTCCGGAACGTAAAGGACGGGCAGGATCGGTACCCGGTACAGTACCCGGCAGTCACGACAACCGGAAAACGGACCTGGATCGAGGGCATCGGCAGGAACATCCTGTACCGCACGGTTCCCGCAGTTCTTGTCTCCATCCGCGACATCACGGCCCGGAAACAGATGGAAGAGACGCTCCTCCGGACCAACAAGCAGCTCAGCCTCCTTTCAAGTATAACAAGGCACGATGTCCTCAACAAGATCACTATCATCCAGGGCCATATCGCACTTGCCCAGCGGCAGGGGGCTACGGCGGATTACCCGGTGCTCATCGGGAAGATCGCGCCTCTCATCACCGTCATCCGCCAGCAGGTGGAGTTCACCCGGTTGTACCAGAACCTCGGGACAAAAGAGCCTGAATGGCAGAGTGCCGAAAAATTCCTCGCATCGGCATCGGTCCCGAAGTCCGTGACGCTGAAAATCGAGCTGAAGGATCTGGAGATCTATTCCGACATGATGCTGGAGAAGGTATTCCATAACCTTGTCGACAACTCGCTCCGTCACGGTGAGAAAGTCACGGAGATCCGGCTGGCCGCGCACCCGGTTGACAGCGGGCTTGCGATCACCTACGAGGACAACGGGACCGGTATTCCAACAGCCGAGAAGGAGAAGATCTTCGGGCGGGGCTACGGGAAGAATACGGGTCTTGGGCTCTTCCTTGCCCGTGAGATCCTTGCCATCACCGGCATGACAATCCGGGAAACGGGTGAAGAAGGGAAGGGCGCACGGTTCGAGATCCATGTGCCGGAGAACGCGTTCCGGAAAATCGTAAAATGACTTTATTATTCCGATGAGGATTCTGCAGGAGGGGCCGTGTCGTCAACCCGGCAGATCTGCACCCAGATGTCGCCGAAGAACTCCTCCTGCCGGAGCGAGCAGCGGCCGTCAAGGGCAAGGAAGAGGAGGGGGATGTAAACCTCGGGGACTCCCCATTCCATCCGCTCGCAGAGTTCGGCGAGTGTCATCTCTTCGTTGATCTCCAGTCCTTCAAGGTACTCGGCAAGCCGGGTCATGGACGACTCCTGGAACCCTTCCTCGTGGGCAATGCTGACCACGTCATCGGCATCGATCAGGGAATCCGTGAAGTCATCGCGTCCCCCTTCCGCCATCCTCCGGCGCCGGCGTTCTTCCTTCTCGATGTTCTTCAGCTCGGTGATGAGCTCGAAGAGGGTGGTAGGGCTCTTCCTCATGCTCTTTCTATCGAGCCGGCGCTGGATCTCGTGCTCCAGCCGCTCGATAGGGCCGAGCCGGCCGGTGTAGTCGATGTCCTCGCCATCCCCTGTGCCGAATTCACCGAACAGGTCGTCCTCTTCCCCATCACCGGAATCGTCGGGTTCATCAACGATCACGAGCTGCTCAGACTTCATCCGGACGAGGGTTGAAGCAAAGAAGAGGGTCCGCCCGGAGATCTGGAGATTGAGCTCCCGCCGCCGTTCGAGCTCGGTCAGGAAGCGGTCCGTCACCTCGATGATGTCGATGTTCCACGGGTCGATCTCGCCACGCTCGGCAAGACCTACGAGGATCTCGACCGGGTCTTCCATGGCGGCTGTGCCCGTGGACGGCATGGGCGGGTCCGCCACCGGCCCCACCGGTTGGTCCGGCTGTTGCGGGGCCGACTGCTGCCCGGCAAGCCCGGTCAGTTCTCCCTCCGCAGGGAGGGGGGGAGGCGCCTCGTTCATCGTGTCCTTCTCTTCAGCCATTGGCCTTTACCCCGGTGACGAGCGTGCTCTTGTCGGGCCGGAGCGTTACTCCCATGATCCGCTCGGCGGCCTCGATCATCGGTTTCCTGAGCGAGATGATGATGAACTGGGTGTTCGGGGCAAGCTCCTCCACCATGGAGGAGATCCGCTCGACATTAGCGCCATCCAGCGACATGTCCACTTCGTCGAAGGCATAGAACGGGGCGGGGATGAAACGCTGGATCGAGAAGATGAACGCAAGGGTGGTGAGCGACTTCTCCCCACCGGAGAGGGAGTTCAAGAGGTGGACCTTCTTGTCCCGCGGCTTAACGGCAAAGGTCATGCCCCCGGTAAACGGGTCCTCCTCGTTCTCCAGCACAAGGTTGCCGCTCCCGCTCGTGAGCCGGGCAAAGATCTCCCGGAAGTTCGTGTCGATGGCCCTGAACGCCGTGGTAAAAGCCTCGTACTTCATCTTTTCGAACTGCTCGATCCGCTGGATCAAAGTCTCCCGCTCGGTGGAGAGGATCTCCTTCTTCTCCGTGCGTTCGGTCACCTGCCGCTGGACCTTGTCGTACTCCTCGATGGCAAGCATGTTGACAGCGCCAATCTTCCGGAGGGCACCGTCGGCCTCGGCAATCTTCCCCTCGATCTCCGAGAGCGTCAGGTTTGTGTCCATCTCGCCAACCTGCTGCTTCAGCATATCAATCTCGATACCGAGCGTCTTTGCCCGTTCCCCGATGGCCACCTGCTGGGCGGCGATCCGGTCCTTCTCAGCATCGAGTTTGAGGATCTTCAGTTCCGAATCCTGGATCTGTTTTGAGACCTCGCCCCGCTTTGTCCGAAGTTCGTCCAGTTCTCCCGAGAATTCCTTCTGCTTCTCCTCAAGAGCGGCAATCTGTGTCTTGTGGGTGGCGATCTGCCCGTTCGCACCCGCGATCTCAGAATCGATCCGCTGGTTGGCATCATCCAGGCGTTTCCGCTCCTCTGCAAGTTCACCAAGCCGGGCCGAGAAGTGCTGGCGCTCCCGCTGAGCATCGTTGATATCGCCGTCCTTGTTCCGGAGTCGGCGTTCGAACTCCTCGATCTCCCGGCGCTTCTTCTCCATCTGCTCGGTGAGGGCGGGAATATTCGTGTCGTCAAGCCGTTTCTTGATGGCCTCGATCTCTTTGTTCAGGCCGTTGATCTGCTCTGTAGCCTTGTCCAGTTCCGCTTCAAGGGCTGCAAGTTCGGAGGCGCTGCTCTTGGTCTCCTCCTGCTGGCGAGCAACCGCTGCCTCGATGGTCTGCTTCTCGACAGTTATCGCATCGAACCGCCGCGAGAATTCCTCGGTAAACATCCCGAAGCGGGCCACCTTCTGGTCGATCTCGTTCCGCGCCCCCCGTTTTGCATCCACCTCTTCCGTGAGGCGCTTCACCCCCGCTTCCAGGGTTGCAGCCTCACCCTGCAGTTCGCCAAGGTGCGAGCGGATGCGCAGGATCTCATCGTCTACGGCAGCGCCGAACCCCCGCGGCCCGGCCTGCTTCTTCATCGATCCGCCGGTCATTGCCCCGCTCCTCTCAATGAGCTCGCCTTCGAGCGTGACCATACGGTACTTCCCAATCAGTTTCCGGGCCCGTTCCAGCGTATCGACGACAACCGTCCCTCCGAGGACCACTGAGAAGGCCCTGTCGTATTTCGGGTCATAGTCCAGCAGGTTCACGGCATAATCAATGACGCCCTGCTCTTTGAGCGGCGGGAGCTGCGGGGGCTTGAGCTTGTTCAACGGGAGGAGCGTCACCCTGCCGAGCCGTTCTTCCTTCAGGTACCGTATTGCATCCGCCGCGATCTGGTCGGTGTCGCAGACCACGAACTGGAGCTTGTTGCCCGCCGCGACATTCAGGGCTGTCGTATATTCCGCGGGGGCTTTTCCCAAGTCGGAGATGGTGCCATGCACGCCCTCCATGGCCCGCACGGCCTCGATCGCCTTCCCGCCCGACTCGCCCCGGGCATCGCGGGCCGCTTCCAGCCGGATCGCGTCCTGCTCGGTGTCGCGGATTTCGGAGCGGAGCCGTTCGAGGGATGACCGATGAGAAAAGAGCGTGCTTTCCAGGTCCGAGAGGTTCCTGTCCAGAGCCTTCTTCTCTGCCTGGAGGTCTGCTATACTCTTCTCGCTGTCGGTGAGCTGGGTCTGTTTTGCGGCATACTCCTCATCCAGCTGCCGCAAAAGGCCGGTGAGGCGTTCGAGCTCGGAGGTCCGCATCCGGCTCTTCTCAATGAACATATCCTGCTGGTGGAGGATGCCCGAACGCTGGCCCTTTTTCTCCTCGACTTCCTTCAAGAGACTGAAG
>NZ_PIZH01000066.1 GCF_002835825.1 Methanoregula sp.
GCGATCCTCTCTGCAAGGCTCCCGTTCTCGATCCGGTCCCGGACTACCGGAAGGTATCCGCGTTCATCAGGAGTCGCGTTCCGCCACGCAAGGTCATACAACTGCCGCAGTTCGACTTTCATCCCTGCTGTTCCCTGCCGGATTGCCCGCTCTGTGATGTCCAGCAGCGCGTCCTGCCCGGTCTCCACCGGCAGGGAATGGCACCGCAGGAGCGGGCGGACAAACGCGGCGAACGCCATAGCGGAATGGATCGACTCCTGTTCATCCAGCGCCTTAATCTCCAGGCACTTCCTGGAGAAGCGCACGATGACACCGGACGAGTCCACCCATTCCTCGCAGAGGATCCCTGCATCACAGGACCGGAGCTCGTGCCAGATGCTCTCCATCCGGCGTTTGTGATCGGCAACGGTCCGGATCTTTTCCGGGATGATCCCGCCGCATATCGCCGGGAGCTCTTTCTGGTTCTGGCGGTAAAAGAGGAGCCGGTTGTCGCAGGACCCGGTCAGCTTCCCTTCCACTACCGGCGATGAGGCCGTGACCGCAATGAGGTACGGGAGCAGGGAGCGAATCCGGTTGAACCGGGAGATCAGTTCCCTGCTGTCCCGGAAGGAGAGATTGATCTGGAGGGCCTGGATGTTCAGCCACCCGTGCTGCCGGATGTCGAAGAGACGGTCGTAAACACGATAATACTCCCCTTCGTCATGGTCCCAGACCGGGATTTCACTGACCCGGGCTGTCGGGTGCATCCCGAGACCGAGGAGGCGGTACCGGTTGCCGTAGATCCGGTAAAACCGTGACAGGCCTCCTGTCAGTTGCGTTTCCAGCGCCGCGATCTCCTCTGCCGGTGATCGCGGGACCATCTCGATCACGGTCTTCTGGAGTTCTTTTCCAAGCCTGATGTCCCCGAACAAAATCTCGCTCTCATAGCTGCCGCAGATCTCTTTTACAATCTGGTCGGAGACCGGGAGCGGGTGGAACCCGCTGTCGTTGAGGGAAAATTCGTGTTCAGTGCCGATCGTCATGCTGCACCGGGTATACGCGCGGGATCTCCGCGACTTTTTCCGTATCAGGTTCCTCGATCTGGCAGATTGCGGCCAGCTCATTCTCGCGCAAGTCCATAACAAGGCGGGTGATGCTCCTGACTGCTGCGGCATACTGCCGGTCATATGCTTCCGGGAACTCTTTTAACAGCCGTACCAGCGGGCAGATCGTCTCGTATTTCAGGAATATCCCGATGGTGTCACCAGTAACATCGAAGGTGAACGGGCCGGCAATGCAGGTCTCCGGCTTGATGGCATGGATACTGCATTTCCCCGCTTTGCAGAGCATGCAGGTCCCCTCATCCCGCGTCTTTACGAAGCGGTACCCTTCCTGCCCGAATACTGCGTCAGGAACTCCCTGAGCGATCAGCCTCCGGTAACAGTCTCCTGAAATCGGGGGCTGTGCACCATTGCAGCAGTGCCCGCCACAATGCATGCAGATGGCCTCCGCACGCGTCATCCAGTCGTCAGTCATGGTATCATCAGGCAGTGAGGTGGTCTACGATCTGTTCGAAAACGCGGGGATAGCAGTCATCCTCCCCGCTCTCGATGGAGGGATTGTCATTCACCTCGATAACGTACGCGTCGCCGTTCGTATTCTTGATGTCAACCCCGTACAGCCCGTGTCCGATGGCATTTGCAGCCTCGATCCCGAGCCTGAGGACATGGGGCGGGACATCCTCTTCCGGCACGCTCTCGACCCCACAGTACACGATATGCCCGTTCACCGATGCCTGGATCTTGAAGGTTACCGAGGGGATGGTATACTTGCAGGCATAGAGGAGTTTCCCGTCAAGGACCCCGACCCGCCAGTCGTATCTGCTCTCGATGTATTGCTGGACCACGATCCAGTCCGAGAGCCGGATGAACCGTCGTGCAACCCGGAAGAACCCGGCAATGTCGTTCACCTTCTCGACCCGGAGCGAGAACGATGTCGAGGGTTCCTTGAGGATGAGGGGTGAGCCCATCTCGTCAAAGAGCCGGGTGACGCACTCAACGGTCAGGTCCTGCTTAGCAAGGAAGGCCGTTTTCGGGAGTGCGACTCCTGCCCGGATCAGGTGGGAGTACATGTTGATCTTGTCCGAGCAGATCCGGATGGATTGCGGGTCATCGATGACCGGTATGTTGTGGAACGCGGCCATCCGTGCGGCAACGAACGTGACATTCATCGGGTCGGTCCGTGCACGGATGAAGAGCGCGTCCATTTTCTGGATCTTGCCGATGTCCACCGGGAAGATGAAGTCAACATCATTTCCCATCTTCTCTGCCACATCACGGCACCGGATGAGGGCGCCCAGCTGCTCCGCGTTCGACAAAGTCTTCCGGTCAACAAAGATCCCGAGCCGGCTCATAGGAACTCCTGCTGCGAAAGATAGGCAGAAAGGATCGAGCGCTCTTCATCTGTAAGATGCGAGGATTTGACCGGCGAGAGCGAGGAGAGGAGGTACCGCTCCCCGGCTCGGACGTACACGATGGTGACAAGCGGTATATGGAAGAGTTCATAGACCTGCCGCGCCAGATCCGTAACGCGACTGCACCTGCCCGCAGTCCTGCCGAAGATGGCGGTGCAGGACCCGATCTCCGCTTCTTCAGAGATTTTCTGGTAGCAGAAAGGATACTTCCCCCGGTTGGTGATATGCTTCACGAACTCCTTTGCCTTCAGGGTATCCCGGACAACAGCATATTCCAGCGCTGTTGCATAGTAGTTGAGCCCGTAGAGGATGGCAGGAAGGGGGGTATACGCCTGCGAGATGCCCCATTCGCAGACCGGAATGCCGGCAAGGTGTGCCTGCTCGAGGCAGACCGGCACAACGTAAGCGTCGATGACAGATGCACTGGACGGCAGCACGGGCTTTCCTTCGAGTTCGAGGCGGAGGATCGTGTAATAAGGTTCGGACTTGTACGAGTAGTTCGCGCTCACCACGTGCAGGACATGGTCACGCCAGACCGTATAGAGCGCGTCACGCGAGAGGGAGGGTTCCTTTCTTGCCGCTGCTCCCCGTGCCGGATGGCGTGCCGGGGATGGCAGGGATTCTGCTGCGGTTGCTGCCGGCAGCAGGGTGTCCGGCCTAATGAGCGGGACGCAGGAGCCGGGAACCGGGGGAATGCTCGCAGCGCCCCCGCGGTTGCTGCCGTTGAGTCGGGTGTTCATGGGATGATCCGCTCCCGAATCGCCGCAGGGGTCCCGAGTCTGCCCTGCCCGCAGAAAAAACAGTCAGCATCTCTACCGGTTACAAAAGAGGACCACCGATGGTTCTCTTCATCCTCATCGTTTGTTTCGGACTCTGTCATAGAGAACACTAATCCGGCATCAGGACGCCGGATTATCGTTACCAACTCTTTACCAGCAGAGGTTTAAAAGAATTATGCATGCGGAGGGAGAAGACCCTGCCGGAACAGGAAAAAAATCACTAGCAATAATAGGCAGATACGCAGGCCCCTGGTTCCGGACACCGCTTTTCTTCGCTGGATTCGTGATGTTTTATGGGAGAGTTGCACGCGTGTTCCGGTTCCGGGGGAAGGTTGATATCATCTTATAACCAGTAGTAATCAGCAATGCACGTACCAACTCCCGAGGAACTCCGGGCACGCCGCGAGGCGCTTGGCATGCGGCAGACCGAACTTGCGAGACGCGCCGGCATCAGCCAGTCCATGGTTGCGCGGATCGAAGCAGGCAATGTCGACCCCCGGGTCAGCACGCTCAACAAGATCATTGTCGTCCTCAACAGCGCGGAACCAAAGAAGATCCGCGCTGCACAGATCATGCACATTCCGGTCCTCTCGGTCCAGCCGCAGGACGCGATCAGCCGTGCCGTGGAGATCTTCGAGAAAAACAATATCTCCCAGCTGCCGGTCATCGAGCGCGGCATCCCGGTGGGCTGCATATCCGAGGCGGTCATCGTCAAGGCTATCGAGCAGCAGCGCCTTCACAAGACCCACCTCTTCTTTGTCCGGGACTTCATGGAGCCTGGCTTCCCGACCGTTCCTCCCGACATGGATGTTGAGACCGTCGTGAACATCCTGCAGCAGAACCATGCAGTGCTCGTTGTTGACGGGAGGATCGTCAAGGGGGTCATCACCAAGCACGACCTCATCTCCCTCATTATGTGAAAAGGCCGGTCGTTCTCTCCTTTTCTTTTCTCAGTAAAACGGGCACCATTTCAGAAAAAAAGGGTGCTGTACCACACAAAAGTATTTAACGTATATTACCAAGCGATTATTATCGTGGTAACCTGACCGCGATGAGGTGTTTTAGATGGCGGAAGAATCATCCGAGATCAGCAGCATGACGGTAATCGGGATCGGCGTTGTTTTGTTCATCATCATCGTGGGAGTCTGGTACCTCTTCCTGAAGTAACCCTGCTCCCTGTCAATTTTAAAAAAGGTTCAGAGTTTTGATACAAGGTCGCGGAGGACCGCGGCCGGTTCTTTTGATTTTACCACGCTTGAGGCAAGGAGCACGCCATCCGTTCCGAAGTCAACGGCAATCTTTACGCACTCTCCCGACTGGATGCCGGCCCCGGTGAGTACTTTGACATTCGGATTCACGGCATGGACGGCAGCCACGGACCGTTTGATAATCTCGGGATTTGCCTTCGAGACCGAGACCCCGCTGCCGATCAGTTCCGGGGGTTCGATGGCAACGTAATCGGGGGCAAGGGCTGCAGCACCGGCGCTCGTGCTCTCGTTGTTCGAGCAGACAACCGAGATGAGTTTCTGGTTTCGGAGGCCGCGGACCGATGCTTCGATATCGGCGATGGTCAGGCGCCGTTCGGAGTGGTTGACGAGGGATCCTGCCGCACCGGCTGCCCGGATTGCCTCCACGGTGGTATGCCCGGTGTTCGCACCGGGCTCGCAGCCGTCGACATGCTGGGCGTAGACCGGGATGGAGAAGTGGTGGCAGAGGGGGTGGAGGTCGATATATCCCGGGGCAACCCCGATGGTCACGCCGCTTTCCTGGCTGACGGCCTGCGCAGCCTGTGCGATCATGTGGGCCCGGTTGCCCATCCCTTCCTTGTACGTCTTTAAGTTAACAAGAATCAGTGGTGATGCCATGCCAATCGTCCTCCGCTCTGTTTCCAGATGAATAATTACACCTTTTGGCTGGGGAATGATGAATTTTTGGAATTGCAGCAGGAAGCTTAGGTCCCGTCAGGTTATTCCTTCAGCCCGCGGAGGAAGTGGCCGGCCGTGATGCCGCCAAGCGAGAGGGCTTTTGCCCGCTCCTTCAGATCCTGCAGTTTTCCCTTCCCGGGTGACCCGGTTTCTCCGAGTGCATCGGCAGCCTCGCGGTACAGGCGGGTGATCCCGAGTGCGTACGCTGCTGGCCGGAACCGTGCATCGATAACAATCTCTGTTATGCCCGCATCACGGATATCCGGGAGCATGTCGATGAGGCAGAGTTCGGCGGCATTCACGATCCGAGTCCGGCAGTCTTTAGCCTCATGGAGGGGGAAGATACGCCCGGTCTCATCCCGGAGCGCAAAAAACCTGCCCCGGTCGCCGCGGCACTGGCGCACGAGGCGGGCGATGCAGTCTTCGGTCACCAGCGCCTCGCTGTTTCCCTGCACGATGAGGGCAAACTCAGGGACCTCCCCACAGCCTGCGGCAGATGCAGTAAGTTCCGCGATGTCTGTGCGGGACAACTCGGGCGAGAGCGTCAGGAGGATGTACTGCGGGACACTCCGGGTGGCTGCTGCATGGTTGAAGATATTCAGCCCGGCACCGCCGTGAAGGGCTATACCGGGACAGGTGTGTATGATTGCGTGCGATGTGCCGGGATTTTCGGACATGCAGAACGCGAGCCCTTCCTGTTCTGCATCCCTGATCGCAGCAAGGACCTTCTCCATCTCGCAATCGTGCAGGATGCGGGGGAGTTTAAGGATGAACCGTGTACGAGTATCCCGGCAGGCATCCAGTGCCTCCTGGATCTGCATGCGGAAGAAATCGCCGGGAACCCTGTTCCCGCAGGTATGCCGTTCCGATAGCACGGCAGGTTCAAACAGGATGGCATCGGCGCCCCCGTCGCGTGCGGCAATGACGTTGTCCGGTGTATCAGCTATCACCGCAACCCGGAGCCTGCCAGCATCTTCGCGAACGCTGCGTGCAGGCAGGGAACGACCGGATTTCCGGGCCTTCAGGGCTTCCCGCATTTTCCCGATCTCTTCGGGAGCCGGGCGGTACGATGCAGCGAGCAGATCGCCCGCCCTGCGGAAGAACTCCCTCCTCATGTCATTGAGGATGGCCATAGGAGCAAACAGGCCGCCTTCGTAATGGATAGTACATGTCCGGACAACAAACGGTGTGCCCCCCGTCTTCCTGAATTGTTCTTCCAGCTGGCCGGCTATGAGGGGGCGGGTTGTGGCCGGCTCCAGCGCCTGATCGGGCCGGTACAAGACCGGTATAGTTTTCCCATCGGGGCGCGTCACCGTCCCTTCAATGGCAACAGACCCGCTGCTGCTGATCGTGATTTCGATGACGGCAGGGAGCTGTCGCAGCAGGTCCTCCGGGGGTTTTGCAATAATCCTCCGCGCCCGTGCATCGAAACCGGGAGAGGATGTGATGTATACAAGCGAGCCTTCCGGCACCGGCCCCGGGACCGGGAGAAGGTATCCCCGGGGGGATACAGTTGTGGCGGTGTTCAGCGCAAATCCGAGTTCACGACCCGCCTCCCCCGGCAGGGTGATGAGGAGACCGTCCCCGGGCACGGGAGTGACGGGACAGGACGGCCGGATAAATGCCGTTTTGCTCTTCCCGTCGTACCGTTCTACCCGCCCGACGGCAAGCCCCCGGTTGTCCGGGGCATCCCGGCCCATCAGCTTCCCGTAGCGGTCACCGAAGAGGTACCCTTCCGTGAATTCCCGGTTGAACGCCATGAGAAGATCGCGGTACGCTTCCCGGGACGGCTCCCAGGTTCCTGTTGCGATGGCATCGAGGGCCCGCCGGTACGTGGAAACGACAATGGCAACATATTCCGGCGACTTCATCCGCCCCTCGATTTTCAGCGATGCAACCGGAGATTTGACCAGGTCTGGCAGGTGCTGGTACGTGCAGAGGTCTTTTGGCGAAAGGAGATACTTCTCCTTCAGCGTGACTTCCGCCAGGTTCTCCGGCCTGCCATAGGCATCGGTCTCCCCCTGCACCAGTGCATACGCTTTCCGGCACGGCTGGGCGCACATGCCCCGGTTCCCGCTCCGTCCACCGATCACGGACGAGAGGAGGCACTGGCCCGAGTATCCGTAGCAGAGTGCGCCGTGAGCGAAGACCTCGAGCCCGGTGCCGGTGTCGCGTGTCTCCTCCGCGATCCGCGCCACTTCGTACAGCGAAAGTTCCCGGGCAAGGACGACCCGCGACAATCCCAGCTCTGCGGCCCAGCGGACACCGTCGCTGTTATGGATCGTCATCTGGGTCGATGCATGGAGTGGGAGGTCAGGCAGGAACTCGCGTGCCAGCGTGGCAAGCCCGGTGTCCTGCACTAGGACCGCATCCACGCCAATGGACCAGAGCCATGAGAGGTATTCAAGCACCCCATCGAGCTCGCGGTCGGAGATGAGCGTGTTCACCGTAACATAGACACGGATGCCGTACGAGTGGGCGTACCGCACCGCCGCTTCGATCTCCGCATCCGAGAAATTGGCAGCGAACTTCCGTGCCCCGAACCGTTTCCCGCTCAGGTACACGGCGTCGGCACCGGCAGCAATCGCAGCCCGCAGGGCTTCGGGAGAACCTGCCGGTGCAAGGAGCTCGGGCAGTGCAGTTTTTGTAGGGTGGGCATGGGGAGACACAGGATCTCAGGCCAGGGGAATGGACATCAAGGTTGGACAATGGGTCAGGAGGAGGGGTCCGCTGCTGTCGAAACTAAACCACCCATTGTGAGGTATCGGT
>NZ_PIZH01000067.1 GCF_002835825.1 Methanoregula sp.
CGACAAGCAGTGCCATAATCCCGTAAACAATCTTCGGGTTCCTGATGAGGGAGAAGACGGGTTTATAGGCAAGGGCAATACCGATAAAATCCACCGGTGCAAGGATGATGAGATATCGTGGCTGCATCGGAATCCTGTAGGAGAGGAACCAGCTGATGACAAACGGCAGGAAGGTAAGAGCAACAAGGAAGATCCCTTTGTTCCGGTCAACAACGAAGGCCTGGATGATCCCGACCACGAAGAGGATAAGGAACAGGAGCATCACAAGCTCCGAGAATCCCGAAAGCTGGCGGAAGGTCTCAGTGATGATGCCAGCTCCCTGTATCCCGAATGTTGGTCCTCCCTCTGTCCGTTTGGTAAAGAGCTGAAGCGTCAGTACAAGGAGTGGCAGGCTGATGATGACAAACGTGCCCGCCCCTATGAGAGCCGGCTTCAGGGAACGGAGATCCTTAATCCATTCTTTTGCCTTCACGAAGATTGCATACAGGACGAGCGTCCCGGTGATGACGAGCGTATAGAAATGGGTCCAGTAAGCGAGTGCTGAGAGTGCACCAAAGAGGGCCCAGTGCATAGCATTGTTGGTCTTGAGTGCCTTTAAGAAAAAGACCATGGCAAACGTGACAAAGAAAAGCCCCATGGAGTAGGCCCGTGCTTCCTGGGAATAAAAGATCAGGAACGGGGAAAACGTGCAGGCAGCGGCGGCGATAATGCCGGCATTGCGGTCCATAAACTCCTTCCCGACCCAATACATCAGGGGGATGGTCAGGACCCCGAACAAGGCAGGCACGAAACGGAGAACTGTCTCGTTGTTCCCGAACACGAGCATGAGGTGCTCGATCCAGTAAAAGAGAGGCGGATTGAATTCCCCGCCGGTCGTTGCCGCCCAGATGCCGGAAAGGGACATCGATGCGAACGTATAGGTCGAGGCCTCGTCAAGCCAGAGAGAATTGAAACCGAGGTTGACAAACCGCAGGATGGCACCGATGAGAGTGAGGGCGAGAAGGAGCTGGGTATAGCGGCTGTGGAAGAGGAGCGAGCTAATGTTTCCCAGGGTCAGGTCCTGAAACGAGCGGACAGGGGACGCATACCCGTTATCCAGATCGCAAATCCCTGCCCCAACAACGTCCTTCCGGCCGCTTCTCCCTTTTTCCTCTCGCTTCTTCGCCATGACAACTCAGTACTATTGCGTGAATATTCCCTTATAGTTTCTTGCACGTATTACCGGGGAAGGGGGCCTCTTTGGGCGTACGGCCTCAGCCTCATTCACCTGCAGATAACTGCTACCGGTCTTCCTTTAAAAGCGCCGGTGCAGACAATGCATCAAGGAGTTGCTCTTCTGTTGAAACAAGCCCTGCTGACTGCTCCAGCATGAGGTTGACCTGTTCATCGATGCCAACCTGCCGAAAGTCCGTCCTGAGGGCAATGATTTTTTTCCCCCGTGCATAGGCGTATCCCATCTCCCACGAGGTTCCGGAGTCCGCATCCGCCCCATCGATTACGGCAACAACGATGTCCGAGTTTTCCAGTGCTGCCAGATTTAACCGGAAAAGCCGTTCGTGCTCTTTTTTACCACGGGCTGCCGAATCGTCGCCGGCATCCTGCGGGAGGTGGACGGAGAAGAAGTTCTTCCGCAACAGGCCGGTAATGTAGGCATTATATGTCCGTTCCGCTGCCGAGAAGAGGGGTGCTGCCAGGTACACCCGGTAACGGGAAAACGTGATCGTATCCATGGCCGTAATCTCTGGAAACCGCGAGAGGAATACTCCGCGGCCCGCACGTTTCGGGGATTCATTACCCCTGCTGCCGTAATACGTGGTGGTCACCCCGCAGGTGGGAGACGAGTTCACTCCGATAATGCACAGGGGCGGACCCTCCTTCCTGATGATCTCCTTCACCTCTGTCTCGAGATCATCGAGCAGCCGGGAAAATGCCGGGCTGTCCAGCCGTTCCAGGAATGTGCCGGGCTGGCGGGCAGGGCCGAGGAGGAGCGTTTCGGGGCAGGGCAGCGGAACCATCTGTATCCCGAATTCATCGCACCGTTCTTTCGTGCGCTGGAACGCCTCGATGTCCGAGGGTTTTGTGATCCCTTCGGCCCGGAGGCCCGGGTTGAGGATGCAGGGGCTGCAGAGCACGTACATTATTTAGAGTGTTGACACGCACAGATGATCAATGATACCCCTGTATGCCTTCCGGGACAACAGCTGCGATCCCCGGAAGTGCACGGTAAAGAAGCTCGAACGGGCCGGCTTTCTGAAGATCTTCCAAAAGGTTCAGCAGATCCCGAGGAATACCCTGATCCTAGATCCCACAGCGGAACAGGCGCTCTCTCCCGCAGATCGGCTCGTGAAATCTCTTACTGTGCTGGACTGTTCCTGGGAGGTACTGAATATCGGCGCGATCAGCTCGTGGCGGATCCGGAGGGCACTCCCCTTCCTGATGGCGGTAAACCCGGTGAACTTCGGCAAGCCCTGCAAACTCTCTTCGGTCGAAGCGGTAGCGGGGGCGCTTTATATTATGGGGGAGAAGGAACGGGCAGGTGAGTTACTCTCCAAGGTGAACTGGGGCATCCGGTTCCTTGAAGTGAACAAAGAGCCGCTGGAGCTTTATGCCTCAGCAAAGGACAGCACGGAAGTAGTGAAGTACCAGGCGCTGTTCATCTGAGCACTTTCCTTTTGTACCCACGCGACCCCCTGCACGAGCGGATTGCCAGTTGTTCATGATTTTATGATGTAAAATTCGTGCTTTTTTGCGTATGATCGCGACTCCGTTTTAGGGGGTCGCATGGGTACAAATGTATGGCATTTGTCGAAAATTGCTCGCCAGAATAAAAATTACAACGTGATTCCGGCAACCACCCATATCAGGGCCGAAAAAATGTACCCGTGCGACCCCATACAGGCATTTCCGGAGGTATCAGGATCTCCGGCTCCGCATTATTCTCAGGGCCCCGGGAAGTGCCGGATCATAAGACGTGTTTACCCTGGAGAAGCGGGACAAGCCATTCCATCCTCTCATGGCAATCGTTTCGCATAGCTTTTTCATTTCCAGCGCAATGTACGATTGTATGATCAAGGTTGCCATTAACGGGTACGGGACCATCGGCAAGCGCGTGGCCGATGCGGTGGCCGCCCAGAAGGACATGAAGGTGATCGGCGTTTCCAAGACCCGGCCGAACGCGGAGGCATTCGTCGCAAAGCAGCGCGGGTTCCCGCTCTATATTGCGGACATCTCCAAAAAGGAGGCATTCGAGAAGGCCGGGCTCAAGGTTGCCGGCAGCGTGGAGGACATGTGCAAAGCGGCCGATGTGATCGTAGATGCTACACCGGGAAAGGTCGGTGCAACGAACAAGGCGATGTACGAGAAGCTGGGCAAGAAGGCCCTCTGGCAGGGGGGGGAGGAGCACGAGCTGGCAGGGTTCTCCTTCAACTCGTCCTGCAACTACAAGGATGCCATCGGCAGGCAGTTCGTCCGGGTAGTCTCGTGTAACACCACGGGCCTGTGCCGGATCATCAACGAGATCGATAAGGAATTTGGTGTGACCCACGTCCACGCCATCATGGTCCGCCGTGGATCGGACCCCGGTGAGATTAAGAAGGGACCCATCGACGCGATTGTCCTCGACCCGGTCAGCGTACCCAGCCACCACGGCCCGGATGTCCTCTCTGTCCTCCCCCACATCTCGATCACCACCATGGCGATGATCGTACCGACAACCATGATGCACATGCACGCGATCCAGATGACCACGAAGAAGCCGGTCACCAGAGATCGGGTCCTCGAACTGATCAACAAGCACCCCCGGCTCGGCCTCATCAAGAAGACTGCGGGCTTAAAGAGCACCGCTGAACTCAAGGAATTCGCCATGGACCTCGGCCGGCAGCGCTCCGACCTCTGGGAGAATTGCATCTTCGAGGAATCGATCTATGCCAACAAGAATGAGCTCTGCTTCTTCCAGGCTATCCACCAGGAAGCCGATGTTGTTGTGGAGAACATCGACGCAATCCGCGCCATGATGGGCGCAGAAAAGGATGGTTCAAAGTCCATTGCCTCAACCAACGCCGCCCTGAATTTCGTCACTATCCAGAACAACCATTAACTCCCTTCATCACCCATTCTTTTTAATGGACGCATACGAGCGTGTTACCCGGAACACTGTCGAAGTCGTCACCGATGACGATCTCCGGGCGCTTCTTTTACAGCCGTCAAAGCGTGTCTATGCCGGCTACGAGCCGAGCGGGGAGATCCACCTCGGCCACCTTGTCACGATCAACAAACTGGTCGACCTCCAGGCAGCGGGCTTCGAGGTCACCGTGCTGCTCGCCGATCTCCACGCGTTCCTGAACCGGAAGGGGACGATGGAAAAAGTCCGCGAACTGGCCGATTACAACAAGCGCTGCTTCGAGGGCCTGGGCCTCAAAAACGTGAAATATGTCCTGGGATCGGATGTCCAGCTCAACCGGGACTATGAGCTGCTGGTGCTCCGCCTCTCGCAGGAGATCACGCTGAACCGGGCAACAAGAAGCATGGACGAGGTCGGGAGGCAGATGGACGCCCCCACCGTCTCGCAGATGATCTACCCGATCATGCAGGCTGCCGACATTGCAATGCTCAGTGCCGATGCCGCAGTCGGTGGCATCGACCAGCGGAAGATCCACATGCTTGCAAGGGAGCACCTTGTCAATTTCGGGTACAAAGCCCCGGTCTGCATCCACACCCCCATCCTCAACGGATTAGACGGCAAGAAGATGTCGTCATCGCAGGGGAACTACATCTCCGTTGCTGATACTGAAGACGAGATCCGAAAGAAGTGCCAGAAAGCGTTCTGCCCTCCGGAGATCGCCGAGAATCCCATTCTCCAGATCTTCCAGCACCACGTCTTCCCCCGGCTCCCGGAAATCAGCATAAGGCGGCCGGAGAAGTTCGGCGGTGACCGGTCCTTTGGCAGCTATGCAGCTCTTGAGGCCGCGTACGGAAAAGGAGAGGTCCACCCGCTCGATCTCAAGAAGGCCTGCGGGGAGTCTCTCGTCGAGATCCTCGCACCCGTCCGTCAATACATCCAGTGAACAGGATACACTAATACCGGTGGCACCGCGTGAAAAAGGAAACCAACATCGACAAGAAACTGGAGCGGTTCGACCAGAAGCTCGAAGAGATGGGCGTCCGCATCAAGGATGCCAATGATCTCAAAGTCCGGGATGATGTCTTCGATGACATAACACTCCTTTCCCTGTACAAGCTCGTCCACAAGAAATGGTTCTCGGTGCTCGGGGGATCGATCAGCACCGGCAAGGAAGCAAACGTATTCTATGCTGAGCGTGACGGAACCCCCATCGCCATCAAGATCTATCGGATCCGTACGGCAAATTTCACGACAATGAGCTCGTACATTGTCGGGGACAGGAGATTTTCCCACGTGAAGAAGGCAAAGAAGGAGCTGATCTTTGCCTGGACGCGGAAGGAGTTCTCCAATCTCGCCCGGGCACGGGAGGCAGGAGTTCCCGTTCCCGAACCGCTTGTCTGGGACCGGAACATCCTGATCATGTCGTTCATGGGAGAGGGAGAGACCCCCTGGCCCCAGATCCGGAATGCGGACCTGCCTGACCCCGCGGATGCGTATGCACGGATCATCCGCGATATCGATCTCCTGTTCAATAAGGCTGAGCTGGTCCATGCTGACCTGAGCGAGTTCAATATATTGTACGGAGACCAACCATATCTCATAGACATGGGCCAGTCGGTCACCCGCGATCACCCCAGGGCTTACCCGTTCCTGATGAGGGATATCAGGAACATCAACCGGTTTTTCAAAAACCGCTGCGATGTCCGGGACGAGGTCGAGATCTTCAATGCCGTGACCGGGCTGAATGTTGCAGAGCCGTGATGCCGGCCCGGATTGCCCTATGAACCACCATACCTAACCAGGGAGAGATATCATATGATGCAGGAAGTAAAAATCGCCGGAAACAGGGTTGGCGTGCTGATCGGAAAAGGCGGCGCCACGAAAAAGGAGCTGGAGGCAAAGACCCACACCACCATCACCATCGACAGCAAGGAAGGTCTCGTCAAGGTTGAAGGAAGCGACGAGAACACCGTTTCGCTTCTCAGGGCGGTCGAGATCGTCAATGCCATCAACCGTGGGTTCTCACCCGAACGGGCATTCGAGATGATCGAGGATGAGGACCTCCTCCTCGAAGTAATTGATCTTGCCGGCATGGCAGACAATCCCCGCCAGCTCGACCGGCTGAGAGGGCGGATTATCGGGAAGGATGGCCGGGCCCGCGAACAGATCGAGGATATGACCGATGTGGAGATCTCGGTTTTCGGCAAGACGGTGGCCCTGATCGGGTACCCCGAGCAGCTCAAGACCGCACGGGCGGCCGTGGATATGCTCATCGAGGGTGTTCCCCACGAAAATGTCTTTGCGTTCCTTGACCGGAAGAAGAAAGAGGCAAAGCAGGACATGATCAGCTATTATTATTGAGGGGCTTTTCAAAAACAGAATTCCCTATTTATGTATTCTGGTGCATTTCCTGTGGAAAATAATTTGATTTATCGATTAGATTTCTCTAAAAGAACTGAAATATCGGCTTTTTTCAGTGGAATTAAAGGGGTTATTTTGGACGTGTGACATGCAGATTGGCGAGCTCCCCCTTCCGGAACATCTCAGGCAGCAGTACCTGGCAAAGGGCATGCAGGAGCTCTACCCACCCCAGGCAGAATGCGTTGAGCGGGGGATGTTTGAGGGCCGGAATCTGCTCGTTGCCATCCCCACTGCAAGTGGCAAGACGCTGATTGCCGAGATGGCGATGCACAGCCATATTGCCCGAAAAGGCAAGTGCCTCTATATCGTCCCTTTAAAAGCCCTGGCAAGCGAGAAGTACGAGGAGTTCAGCAACAAGCGTGTCCGTGTGGGTATCGCCACCGGTGACTTCGACCGGCGGGATGATACCCTCGGCAACAATGACATCATTGTTGCCACCAGTGAGAAGGTGGACTCTCTCCTGCGCAACAATGCCCGGTGGATTGCAGACATCACGCTCCTTGTCATCGATGAGGTCCACCTCATCGACTCCTCCCGCCGCGGGCCGGTTGTCGAGATGGTCATAGCGAAAATGCGGTACCGGAACCCGGCCATGCAGGTGATCGGGCTCTCGGCAACCATCGGCAATCCCAAGGTCCTTGCCGGGTGGCTGGATGCGGAACTGGTCACCAGCACCTGGCGCCCGGTCGACCTCCGCCAGGGTGTTTTCTGCAATGACCGGATCCACTTCCGGGAGGGTGAGCGCCGGATCAAGGTGGTTTCGAAGAATTTCGATGATATTAACCTCTGCCTGGACACCATTGCCGAGGGCGGCCAGTGCCTGGTCTTTGTCTCATCGCGCCGCAATGCCGAGGCCTTTGCGAAACGGGCTGCCGCGGCTATCAAAAGCGAGGACCCGGACCTGAAAGAGTCTGCACAGGTGCTGGAAAAGACCGCCGAGACCGAGATGGTCAAAACGCTCGCCGCCTGCGTTGCCCGGGGGGCGGCATTCCACCACGCCGGGCTCAGCCGCCCGGAACGTGCAGTTGTCGAGGAGGGGTTCCGGAAGGGCCTGATAAAATGCATCTCGTCAACCCCGACCCTTGCCGCGGGGCTGAACCTCCCTGCACGCCGGGTCATCATTCGCGATTACCTTCGGTTTGCTGCCGGGGAGGGTATGCAGCCAATCCCCGCAAGCGAGTACCACCAGATGGCGGGAAGGGCCGGCCGGCCCCGGCTGGACCCCTACGGCGAGGCGGTGCTCATTGCAAAG
>NZ_PIZH01000068.1 GCF_002835825.1 Methanoregula sp.
GTAGCGGACAACATCTTAAAGGCCATCGACACCAAGGCCACCGATATCAAGGTGACTTCGATCATCGTCCCGAACGAACTGCAGGGCTATGTCCTTGTGGAGACGCCCGAACAGCGGAACCGGATCGAGCAGCTCGTCGAGATGATCGCCCATGCCCGAGTCGTGACGAAGGGCGAGACCAACCTTGCCGAGGTAGGTCATTTCCTCATCCCGAAACCGGTTGTCTCCGGTATCGAAGAGGGTACGATTGTCGAGCTTATTGCCGGCCCGTTCAAGGGAGAGAAGGCCGTGGTCAAGCGTGTCGACTCCGGCAAGGAAGAGATCACGGTCGAGCTCTATGAGAGTGTTGTCCCGATCCCGATCACCGTCCGCGGAGACAATGTCCGCGTGGTCGAAAAGTTCTCCGACCAGAAGTAATCCCTCCCTTTTTCCACATCCCGCGAGCCCGCGCTGTTCCATCCCCCTTATACAGCCCACCTGACGCGGGATGTCTTACTTTGTTTGCCGTCTCCTCCGTCTCTCCCCTGCAATCCCACGGGCGGAAACAGCCCCGATCTCGACAGCAGCCTTGACAGCGATGATATCGATGACCTGACGGACAGACGGGGGAAGGTCGAGAGGCTCGCGTGTCATGATACAGATGATGCCAACGACAATACCCTCGGAATTCCGGAGCGGTGTCCCGGCATACCCCCGGATCCCGAACTCTCGCAGGTCCCTGCTTTTTGGGAAGGCCTGTGCCACGTTGTCGGTGTAGAGGCAGAACCCTTTCTCCGCAGCGTCCTCGCACGGCGTCCCTTTCAGAGTATACCGGAATCCCGTGATCCGTTTCCCGTCAAGGATCATGGAGAGGACCTCGACATTTTCACGGTCCGGCAGGATCCTGCCGATCATGACGCAGTCTGCACGGAGCCAGGAGGTAAGGTTCCTGGTGATCCGGTCCAGCGATTCCTGGCCGGACGTGCCGAGCATGCTCGATACCATGGTCTGGAACGCGATATCGGCAGCCTTCCGTTCCGTGATGTTCTCAATAGTTGAGATGATATGGGGCCGCCCGGCCATCATGATTATCCTTGATGAGAAGAGACAGGTCGCAGGATCTCCGTTCTTCTTTTGGCACTGCATCTCGAGTCCCTGGATCTGCTTCTGCTCCTTCAGCCGCCCGACCATTCCGGCATACGCTGCAGGATCGGAAAACAGGTGAAGTTCCGTTGCCGTCCTGCCGATCACCTCCTCCCGGGAAAAACCAGTACTGTCAAGGAAGGCTTCGTTGACGTCCGTAAACCTGCCGTTCTCCGCGGAGACAAGCGTGAGTGGGACGGCGTTGTTCTCAAACAGGGTGGAGAACTTCTGCTCGGATTCCCGCAATTCCTCTTCTGCCTGCTTGCGCCCCGTGACATCCCGGAACGAGATCAGGACCGCCGGAGTACCCTTAAACGTTATTTTTTTCCCGATACAGGCGGCCCATTTCTCGTTCTGTTCCAGGGTTACAAACCTGTAATAGACCTCGTAACTGTCGATCCCGCGGGAGATCTGCTGGAAATCGTGGACCGCATTTTCCTGGAAGTCCCTGCTGATGAGATCGAAGACATTGAACGTTTCGGTCATGCTCAGATCCGGCGGGCATTCGGCAATCTCAAGGGCCCTGCGGTTGGCAAACCGGACATTCCCCGAAAAGTCCACGATGATGATCCCTTCCCCGGACTGCTCGACCAGGGCCCGGAACGTCTCCCCGTTCTCGCGTAGCACCTGCTCGTTCCTGCGCAACAGATCGTTGTTGCGCCGGAGTTCCCGGTCAACGGCAGTCAGTTCCCTGTACGCGGCGTCCAGGTCCTCCGTCTTTTTCAGCAGTTCCTCTTCGATCCTCTTTAACCGGGTCACTTCAGCAGCAATGGTGAGGTAGGCCGAACGGCTGCCAATGGTGACCGGGATCGATGAGAATATGACATGGATCTTTTTCCTATCCCTGGCCTTCAGCACAAGCGGCACATTTTCAAGCCTGCCCGTCAGCAAGGAATGTGCAACCAGCTTTGCGCTGTCCGCAAGCGAAAGAATGCCCACCTCTACCGGGTTTTTCCCCAGTAATTCTTCTTCCGTGAAACCGCTGACCGCAAGAAAGGCCGGGTTGACTGCCAGAAATTCCTGTTCCGGGGCGCTGTTGATCGCGATCGGGTACGGACTGTGCTCGAAGATGGTCCGGAACTTGTCCTCGTTCTCCCGTATCACGCTCTCGGCCCGTTTCCGCTCGGTAATGTCTGTTGCGATACTGACAATTACGTCCCGTTCTCCCCATTTCACCACTTTTGCATGGACTTCGAGGGGTATCCGGTGGCCGTCCCTGTGGAGATGCTCCACTTCAAATGAGATCTTCCCTTTCTCTTTGAGAATGTTCATGCGCCCGGTAATCTCTTGTGCCGATTCGGGGCAGTCAATATCATGTAAGGTAAGCTTTACGAATTCAGCAGCAGAATACCCGTGAAGCTCCCCGTTCATCGTGTTTGAATAGAGGTGGTTCCCGAAAAAGTCCACAACCGTGATAGCCGCCGGGGAATCGTTGAGCATATCGGCAAGGAATGAATTCTCCTCGCGTGCAAGCAGCTCTCCGGTCTGGTCTTCCAGCCGCACAGCAACGCCTTTCCCCCCCCAGCCAAAGACAAGGGGCACGATTCGAATTCGGAAAGCCCGCCACTCTTTTCCAATGGGAATCCATGCATCAAGCACGGACCCGGTTCCTGCCATTGCCTGTTTTACGGGGTCGCGGATCCTCCCGATGAAACCGGGGCCTATGGTGGTTTTGGCAACATCCCGGCCTTCCAGCTCTTCCATCCGGATCCCGAAGGTATGGAGGAATGATTCGCTGGCCTCCCGTACCGTGTACGAGTCATCGAGGATCAAAACCGGTCCGGATGATTTGCTTAAGACCTGGTCGGCCGGCAGTCGTGCGGAAAGGGAGTACACTTTGGCAGGGCCGGACTTCCGCATGTTGAGCTGGCCCGAGACGAAGAGGGAGTTGAGATACTTTGTCGCGGTGGTCCGGCTCAGGTGTGCGGCCCGGGCGATCTCCTCGATGGTAAGCCCGTGGGGAGTATCGCGCAACAGGCCGATAATCGTCCGGTAGTTGTCTTCGTCCAGTTCTCTCCCTCCGCATCTCCCGTCAGGAACCTGCGAAAAAGAACTATGCAGGGTAACCAGGTAGCAATTTTAGGTAGCAGGTTTTCTTTGAAATACCTGCGGGTTGCCTATGGAATACTGATGTTATGATAATCAAATCTCATAAAGTTTAAATATCTTTTCGACAATTTTTCATAAGAACAGACCGGTACCGCACTCAGGCTTTCTCATCCTTTATCCCGCAGAACGATGAAGAAATCAGGAACCCATGTCGTCATGGCACCATGACAGGCACTCGATGAACTGAAGGTTTTTTTCGTATACTCAGGTGTAACCGTGCCGTTACGACGCAATAGTATCTCCGTTCTGTACATCGACGATGACCCTTCCCTGCTCGAGATTGGCAAGGCCTTCCTTGAGCTGAGCGGCCAGTTCACTGTTGCGACAACAGAGCATCCCCTCTCCGTAATGGACCTGCTGAAAAAGCAGGAATATGACTGTATCATCTCCGATTACCAGATGCCCATCCTTGACGGGATAGGACTCCTGCAGCAGATCCGTGCACGGTACACGGAACTGCCGTTCATTCTTTTTACCGGGAAAGGCCGGGAGGACGTGGTTATCCAGGCGTTCGATGCCGGGGCGGACTATTATGTCCAGAAGGGGCGGGATGTCCAGTCACAGTTCCGCGAGCTGAGCCACAAGATCCGGCTTGCGGTCGAGAAACGCTATGCCGACAGGGCACTCCGGGAGAGCGAGGAGCGGTACCGGAACGTTGTGCAGGACCAGAACGAGTTCATCTGCCGGTTCCGCCCCGATGGGACATACATCTTTGCCAACAACGCCTTCTGCCGGACCTTCGGGGTAGCAGAAGATGTGGTGATCAACCGCCGGTTCACGCCCCTGATGCCCGCAGAGGACGCGCGTGCCATCCGCGACCATCTGGCGTCGCTCTCGCGGGAGAGCCCTCAGGGTACGATCGAGCACCGGATCCATCTCCCGGACGGCACCGTACGGTGGCACCAGTGGATCGACCGGGCCATCTTTTCGGAGTCCGGGGCCCTCGTTGAGTTCCAGTCGGTGGGCCGGGACATAACCGAACAGAAGATCGCAGAGATGAACCTGCACAAGACCCACGATGAACTTGTAAACGCATTCGAACAGCTGACTGCAACGGAGGAGGAACTCCGCACCAGCTACTTGGACCTTGCCTCCAGCCAGCGTACACTTGAGGAGCGGGAGCTCATCCTGGATGCCATCATCCAGGCCTCCCCGATCCCGCAGTTCGTGATCGACAAGAACCACCATGTCCTCTACTGGAACCAGGCGCTGGCCGCGTATAGCGGGATCGCGGCGCATGAGATAATCGGAACAGACCAGCACTGGCGTGCCTTCTATAAGGAAAGGCGACCGTGCCTTGCCGACCTTCTCGTGGACAATGCAGAGGGTCTGATGTCGGAATGGTATCTCGACCGGCTGGAAAAGTCCCGCCTGATCGATGGAGCCTATTCCGCAACGGACTTCTTCTCCCACATGGGCTTTGAGGGCAAGTGGCTCCACTTCACGGCAGGGCTCATCCGGGACAGGAACGGTGCAATCATCGGCGCGGTCGAGACCCTTGAGGATATCACGGAACAAAGGCAGAAGGAGGCGGAGCTGGCCCGCGAACACGAGGAACTTGCCGCGTCCTTTGAACAGCTTGCGGCAACAGAAGAGGAGTTACGGAACAACTACGAGCAGCTTACGCATCTTGAGGCTGAGCTGCGGGAGAGCCGGGAACTGTACCGCGGCGTTGTCGAAGACCAGACCGAGCTCATCTGCCGGTTCCATCCTGACGGGACGTTTGTCTTTGCCAACGATGCATACTGCCGGTACTTCAACAAGTCCCGGCAGCAGATCATTGGCCGGGTATTCCGGCCCGAAGTATTTGTCGATGAACGCGAACTGGTGCGGGATACGTTCCGGGCGCTCACGCCGGACAATCCCGTGGCCTCCGTTGACCAGCGGACGGTATTGCCTGATGGCACCATCCGCTGGCAGAACTGGGTGGACCGGGCGATTTTTGACGCACGTGGAACCCTCGTGGAGTACCAGTCTGTGGGCCGGGATATCACCGATATGAAAATGGCGGAGATGAAACTCCAGACGAAAAACGAGATGCTGCATGCCGCCTACGGGCAGCTCGCCGCGGCCGAGGAGGAGCTCCGGGCGAATTTTGCGGAACTGGAAGAGAGCCGGCAGCGGATCCGGGAGAGCGAGGAGCGGTACCGGGCGGTTGTGGAGGGCCAGACCGAGCTTATCTGCCGGTTCCGCCCGGACGGGACATTTGTCTTTGTCAACGAAGCCTATTGCCGGTACCTGAAGAGATCCAGAGAGGAGATTTTAGGCCACGCGATCCCCCTGGCGATCCCGGCGGAGGAACGTGAGCGCCTGGCGCAGCATTTCAAGGGGTTGACACAGGAGCACCCGGTCGGGCGGATCGATCACCAGATCATCCTGCCAAACGGTACAGTCACCTGGCAGAGCTGGGTTGACCACGCGATCTATGATGAAGGCGGCAGGCTGGTGGAATACCAGTCGGTGGGCCGGGACATCAGCGATTACAAGAAGGCGGTGAGGGAACTCCGCGAGAGTGAGAAAAAATTCCGGGAGAAGATCGCGGAGCCGGAAACAAC
This sequence comes from Methanoregula sp., assembly GCF_002835825.1. Taxonomy (GTDB): domain Archaea; phylum Halobacteriota; class Methanomicrobia; order Methanomicrobiales; family Methanospirillaceae; genus Methanoregula. Next base: position 5,787 of record NZ_PIZH01000068.1, read on the forward strand.
CAGCGGGAACGGGCACCCGGCGGAAAAGCGGCCGGGGGAATGATTGCGGACAGTCCCGTGCTCCTCCCCCCATATATCCGGGGCCTGTTGTGCCTGCATTGTTGTAGATCACCGCGCCTGTTTCCGTGCCTCGTTTGTCGCGTCCCGCTTTTTTGCCGCTGTGGCATAGATCCCGGCCAGCGCCCGGAGGTCTTCTGCAACTTCTGCCATATCCGTCTTGTTACCATCGATGGCGGCGGGAGAGTACGGGATCTCCCCGGCCGCGGAAAAATCGTCCCCTGCCACCTGGAGCGCAAACGCCCTGCCGATTACCGGCTCGATCACGTCGTCCAGCGGGTTTTCTCCCCGGACTTTCACGTCAATATCCAATGCATCCTTCAGCTGTTCCAGCGTTGTCGCAGCAAAACCCAGCACAATGATCTCCCGCGGGTCGAATATATTGATGAATGTCAGCAGCTCTGCCTTCCCGCCGCCCGCGTCCTTTCCTTTCACCGCGAAACCCGTGGTGTGGAACCATGCCCTGCGGAAGTCCTCGTACGTCTTTCCCTCTTTCAACCGCCTTGTCAGGATAGAGACGGTCCTTATGTTTTTCTGTTCTCCAGCCGGCACATGAATCACTATGGCAATAATAGCAACGGGAATACTAAAGGATTGGCAGAATTGTCCAGTCCGCCTCTTACGGGGAAGAGAAGCGGTATGCGCCTTTCGGCACGTGGATCTCGAACCGCACGCCGGGTCCCTGCGTCCCGGTCTCGCTGATAGTGATGCCGGTGATCGAGAGGATCTCGCGGGAGAGGAAGAGGCCAAGACCGGTATGTTTTCCAAATCCCTTCTGGAAGAGATTCTTTTTATCGGCATCGGCAATTCCGGTGCCATTGTCCCGGTAGGTGATGGTCAGGCCGGACGGCCCCTCGCTGAAAGAGAGCCCGATCTCCGTCACCGTTCTCCCGTGGCGCAGCGAGTTTTCCGCAAGAGTGTAGAACACCTTGATGATGAGGGGATCGGCATAGACTGAGATGCCCCGGACCCGGGCATCAACAGCGATCCCTGACAGCGGCAGTTCGGCCACAGCTGACCGGAACAGTTCCCCGACATCTTGCCAGAGGGGCTCCTTTACCCCGAGGTCCTCGTAATTCCGGGTGAACTCGATCTGCCGCTGGATCGCTTCCGCTGCATCATCTGCTTTCTTAAGGAATTCGGCCTTCTCCGGATCCGTTACCCTCCCTTTTGTCAGCTCGATGAACGCCCGCAGGCCCATGAGCTGGTTGAGGATGTCGTGGCGGGTGATGGACGAGAGGGTGTTGAGCTTTTTTACGGTCAGCTGGAGGGCCCGCTCGGTCTTTTTCCTCTGCGTGATATCACGGATTACCCCGACAATAAACTCTTCTCCGGAGGCATTGACGTACAGGGCTTTCTTGGTCACGATCGTATGGGTCTTTCCCCGCGAATCGGTGAGGAGTTCCTCATTCTCGTTCTCCTGCCGGGTCCGGAACACATCACGGTCTTTCTCCACGAAGATCGCTGCCTCCCCCTCTGGAAAAACATCGTGGTCGGTCTTTCCCACCACGTCCTCACGGGAGTGACCAATGAATTCGCAGAAACTGTCATTAACCGTGACGAAGCGGTGATCGTGGTCCTTGATGAAAAGGGGGTCGGGCATGGTGTTGATGATCGCGTCAAGGTACCGGCGGGACTCCCTGAGGGCCCGCCCGATCTTCTTCTGGTGGGTAACATCCCTCAGCGAGTCGATAACCCCGGTCAACGCCCCGTCTTCGCCAAGGATCGGCGTTGCACTGATCCAGAGCGAGCACGACTGGCCATCGGTCCGGGTGATCTCGGTCTCGGTCCGTACCGTGTTGCTCTCGAAATGGACACGCGGGGAGGTCTCAGCTGTACCGCCCTTTTCCTGGTGAAGTACGGTGTGTAGCAGCTAGTGGCGCTAGCTGTCCGGGTCCATGT
>NZ_PIZH01000069.1 GCF_002835825.1 Methanoregula sp.
TGGCCTCTTGCGGAAGCTGAGTAGCGCTGTCCGTTTCTTGAAGGAGATGGCAAGGCCATAGGAGTCCCGGTTGCGCCAGTCAATAATGGTCGATAGACCCTTGTCGTGGATCTTGAAGGTCATCGATGCACCAACACGGGAACGCTTCCTCCTCTGGTCGTGGTCGAAGGCACGCCACTCCGGGCCTCTGTCGATGAAGTCGTCATCGATGACAAGCCCGCAGCTCTGGCAGACAAGTTCCGCACGTTCGTAGTCGTGGACGAGCTGGCGGCCTCCACACTCGGGGCACACAGTCTCTGTGTGGTTCTCGGCTTTTTTCTCCTGCTCTTTCTGTTTCGTCCTCGCTTTGAGCGCTTCACGCTCAGACTGGAGGGTTTTCAGTTTCTCGATTTCCTGCATCCACGTTCACCTTTTCCTGATTAGCGGGCATTTTTGATTACGGGATTTTTACCGGTATCCACATGCGGGTGTTATTTTGTGAAGAGTTTCTCATTGGGCTGGACGGTGCATTTTTCCCGGCAGAGAACGGCGGCATACGGGGCTTTGATGTTCCCGAAGAGGTCCAGGATCTTTCCCACCGGCTTCATCCGCCGATCGCTTACCTCGCTGTACAGCGGGGGAAGCTGGGCGGCATCGCACTGGATGATGAGCATCCGGCTGCCAATAGTGCTCATCGCTCGGCCAACCACTTTCACGAATAACCTCAAGGATACAATAACATTGGATTTTTTTAGTACTCTATATATGTGTGACAGCACGGTATTTAAACATTGCGTGAAAGTATAAATAGAAAATTCAGAGCCCGAGGAACTCGTCGATATTTAAAGATAGTACTTCCCTGCATTCCCGGTCGCTGAGCCCGGCCCCTTTTGCCACAACAAATTTCGCGCGCTCGCTCATGATATCATGGGGGGCATGCGCATCGGAATCCACGACCAGCTGGCAGCCTGCCTGCCGGGCAACCTGTGCCACATGGCCGTTGGTCCGGTTATGTCCCCCGCGTGCGGTCAGCTCAAGGGCAATGCCGTTCTTTGCAGCTGTTTTTGCATCCTTCAATGTAATAAGCCCCGGGTGGGCAAGGACATTGACATATTTGCATCCGCAGGCTGCATGGTTGGTACCCTCGGCAACCGGTTCGACCGTTGTTTCACCGTGGACAACCACGATGTCGGCCCCCTGTGCTTTCGCGGTCTTTGCCAGTGGTGCGATCTGTTGCGGGGGGACGTGGGTGATCTCGATACCACAGAGCAGGCGAACCCCGAACAGGTCCGCGGATTCCCTGACCCGTGCAAGGGTAGCAAGCAGGGATTCAGCATTGGACGGGTCTGCGTGGTCGGTGATCGCAACAGTTGTATATCCTGTCACTGCCATGCGGCGAATCAGCTCGATCGGGAGCATCTCCCCGTCAGACAGGATCGAATGGGTGTGGAGGTCGTACATGCCGCTCATTTCCTGCTCTCCAGTCTCTGGGCCACTTTCCGGATCAGCAGTTCCTTCTTCTCCTTCCATTCAACAACGAGCCGGCCTTCGCGCCGTGTCCAGTGGGCCGGGTGGTGCTTGTCCTCTGCGCGGAACGGTATGCCTGCCTTTTTCAGGGCCCGCTCAAGATCTGTCAGGACCGGTGCCTTGACCCCGATACTGCGCGGAACCCGCCTCCCTTCAGCACGCGAATATGCCGCATTGAAGTAGCAGGGATAGATGATGCACTCGCCAGCTGCCATTGCCAGATCGTTTGTGGGTCAAGGTATAAACACTGCACGCTCCCACCTTCTATTATGCATCATATCGACGTCAGGCTGGAGAAGGACGTGTACGACGCAAACAATACTCTGGCCGACCATAACGCGGCGCACCTGAAAGCCCACGGGGTGCGTGCGTTTGACCTTCTGGGCGCGATCGGGTCCGGAAAGACCGCGCTGATCGAGCGGCTTGTGCCCCTGCTGGAGAAGAAAGGGCTCAAGGCCGGGGCAATTGCCGGTGATGTGTACGGCGATGACGATTTCAAGCGAATCGTTGCTACGGGTATCCCCGCATACAATGCAAACACGGGAAAGGAATGCCATCTTGACGCACATCTTGTGGAGCACGCAATCGACCATCTCCCTCTCGACAAAATTGACATCCTCTTTATCGAGAATGTCGGCAATATGGTCTGCCCCACGGACTTCCGGCTCGGTGCGGAGAAACGCGTTGTCGTGGTAAGCTCCACCGAAGGCGATGACGTCGTGAACAAACACCCCATGATGTTCCGCGACTGCACGATCGGTGTTATCAACAAAGTTGATCTCGCACCGCTTGTTGGCGCGAACCTGGACCGGATGCAGTCAGACATCGCCCGGTACAATCCCGGGATGCCGGTCTTCAGGACCAACCTGAAGACGGGCGACGGTGTGGCAGCGCTCCTCGATGCAATCCTGGCCTGAGTGGCCGGAAAAGAAGTACTATAAATAACCCGGGCGTGAATATATAGAGCACCACCTTCGGGCAACGGTCCGGGGGAAATACCAGAGAGTGACACCATGCAGTGGCAGGGAGAATCAGTTCGGAAGGTTACCGGTGGCAGGCGCCGCCCGGCAGCCATGAAGAGGAGAGCAGAGATCGGCCGTGCGGCAGCAGACACCCACCTGGGTGAGGCCCGCAATCGCGTTGTGCGGACATACGGTGGCAACCACATTACTATGGCCCTCAGGGCTAACTTAGCCAACGTGACCAACCTGAAGAGCGGCGAGACCAAGAAGGTCAAAATCGAGACCGTGGAGAAGAACACGGCAAACCCGAACTATGTCCGGCGGAACCTGCTCACGAAGGGTGCGGTCATCAAGACCGAACTTGGATCAGCACGGATCACGAGCCGCCCCGGCCAGGACGGCATCATCAACGCAGTGTTACTCGAATAACCAATATCCCATTCTTTTTTCCGGTTACCGCGGTTCTGTAACCGCAATTTTCGCAATCTTTTATCACTATCGTGTACAATTCTTTCTCATGCGAAGGATCTATTATCGTTTCCCGCAGCGGGTGGATCTCTCGTTTGCCATGGGCATGCCCTTCATCGAGACGCTCAGGTACATTGCTGAGCTGGACAATACGGAATCGACCAAGACTACCGGAAAAGAACTGGTAAAGGTCAGGACACGGGTGGAAATTGCAGTTGACCGGGCCACGTTCGGTGAGATAACACCGGACCTGCTTCGCCCTGGTGCCATCACGGAAGCGGTTGACCTCCGCGTCTCCGTTCTCGCCCTTGCCCTGCGCGGGGGGGGGAAGGTCCCGATAGCAAACGATATCTTCTATCTCAGACTTTCCGATCAGGTCTCCCGCACCGATATTGACATTGCAAAGGAAGGCCGAGGGGAAGGGCTGGATGCCCTTGATATGAAGAATATCCTTCTTGGTGCAGGAAAGTGACCCTGAAGACAACAATCGCAGCCCCGTTCCGGCACACCCGGAAAAGCGGAATGAAGAAGAATGAGCTGGTCTACTATTACGCCCTTGACCGCAAGTGGATGAGCACGGATCAGGCCAACCAGTTGCTCCGCCGTGCCGAGGAGGATGGGCTCCTGAAGCAGGAGAACGGGATGTTCCTGCCGGCATTCGATACTGCTGCAGTGACCATACCGGTCGGCTTCAAGCCTACCTCTGCAATCTTCGAAAGGAATGATCCCATGCAGGAGCTTATCGGCCGCATTGCACGGGCACGGAAGGTCGAGGAGACAGAGATTGTAGCGGAGATGAACAAGGTGATCCGGGAAGGGTTCGAAACCAATCTCCTCCCCCCGGCAGCCCTTGTGGTTCTGGCAAAAAAATACCAGGTTCCCTGCGAAGATCTGCGCGATCCCCTCCGGCAGGCCCTGCGGAAGGCATAGCCGGAAAAATATCCAAATGCGTCTCCAGTTTCACCAGAGACTGTACTACACAAAGTATTTCCTGAAAATATTCAATATCTTACATAGAATACTACAGGAGTCAGATTATGAGACATGGAAGGAGAAGAGGAATGGATCTCGGCGATCTGCCGTGGCTCCCCATTGCCGCCGTCATCGGTGTGGTTGCGGCTGTGATCATCGCTGCGTTGTTTTTCCTCGGAGGTGGGTCCGGGGGGGAGAGCTCCCCAACAGCTCCCTCTGTGAGCAGTACTCCCGTCCCGCAAACTCCCGTGCAGGTCACCCCGGGTGTCGCATCCATCACGATCCGCGAGACCCCGGCACCTGCGGTCCCGGCAACCGGTACGTGGGTCATGGTGGAATACATTGGAAGCTTCAAGGGAAGCTACGGGATGCCTTCCGATATCCAGAAAGTCGAGAGCTCGGGGATCCGGCTGTATGAAGTCGTGGATGCAGCAGGCACGGTTAAGGCAGAGTTCCAGAAGAAGGACGGCTCAACGAAACACGACCTCACGGTGACACTATACCAGGACGGCAGGGCGCTAAAGTTTGCAAAGAACAGCTCCGCCTACGGTATTGTCACTATCCAATACCCATAACCTTTTTCCCACTCTTGTGCATCTGCACGGGAAAAGCGCAATAAAAAAGATAGTATTACTTCTTGCCGACCCGGGCCTTGGGTGCGGACTTCTTCTCTTCTTTCTTCTCGCCCTCTACCTTGGGGAAGATCTCATCAAGGGACTTCTCGCCATATGCCGTGACGCGGGCGTTGATCTGCACGAACTCCGCGGTGATCTCGCTTGCACGGATCGTCTTCCTGCGGCGCTCCCCGTCCATGACCGGGTGGAACCCTATGCCACCTGCAAGAAGAAGTTTCTTGCGCCCGGCTCCCGGGACACTCTTCTTTGCAGCGATCCCGGTCCGGTCGGATGCACCGGTGATCTGGATCTTGTATCCGGCAAGCCCGAGTGAGCCAGCTTCGATTTCATCACCGATACATTTCCCTACGATCGCACCTGCTGCGCCACCGGTGGCGTCAACATTGTAGGCGCGGCCGGTCTTGGGGTCTGATACAACGACTTTAAACTCAACCATACCTGATTCTTCCTGTTATATTTGGTAACCCTGTTCTGGGGTCATTTCACGTCTCCGGCTGCCGGCGGATTCGCCCACACATGAGAAGTACCCATTTTATTATACCGGTACGCTATTAAACCCTCCGTGCTTTTTTTGCGTGAAACCTACTTCCCCCAGAAGGGGTCGGTCTTGCGGCGCATGGCGGCAAACTCTGCCAGGATTTCCTGCGTGCTGGTGTTGAGCGTCTTTACCATCTCTTTTTCCAGCACCTTGACATGGCGCTCGGGGATATCCACGAAAAGGTCATCACCCACGCTCACCTGTCGTCCAACCGTTGCCCCCTCAATGGAGATGGCAACTTCAAGACCTTCATCAGCCTCACGGATGGATTCCTGCCGGAGCTGCATGGTCTTGAGGTGCCCCACTTTCTTCCCGTCTAGCTTTATCAGGTTGACATCGCTCCGGAGCTTCCCCCCCAGCACGCGCACACCGACAACCGCCGGGTTGCTCTGCCGGAAGACACAGTCCGGCAGGAGACGGATCTTTGCCGGCATCACCACGTGTTCAAAGCGCTGCTTCTCCATGAGGCGCTTCTGCTCGTCCCGCCATTCCACGTACTGGTCGATGAGCTGGTAGATGACCCTGCCCTCAAAGACCTTCACCTGCGTGTATAACGGGTTTTTGATGATTTCGGCGGCATCCGGCAGGAGAGGTGTATTGAACGAGAGAAGGACGCGGAACGAGGGGTTCTTAATGGTCTCGGTCTCGATGAGATCAAGCCGGCTGACCGGGCCGACTTCCGCCCGCATCACCCCGATATCCTTGGACTCGAGTTCCTTGCAAAGAGCCTCAAGGGCGCCGATCGTATCGGCTTTGATAACGATTCCCTCCTCGGCAAGGTTGACGTGGATTTCGGTCATCTCTCTCTTGATTTTTTCCGTGACCTCGTCGCGGTTCCCCCGGATGACAAAGAAGGGAGAACCGGCAATCACACCCTCGAGGTTCGGGGCGGTAACCTTGATCCCAGCAGCAGCGGCAACTGCTTTTACCCGCTCGAAGCGCTCCTCGGTGAGGATCTCCTGCATTGGACGGGGCTTTAAAAGCGACCTCACCTTAGTCACGACAACGTCCCCCTGCGTTGCAACAGCAATCTCGTCACCGACAGCAAGTGTCCCATCGTAGAGGATAACATCGAGGGTTGTCCCAAGGCCGCGTTCTTCCTTTACCTCAAGAACGGTGCCGGCTCCCGGCCCTTCGACCAGAAGTTTCAGCTCGTCGCCCATGTACCGCTGGGCAAGCCCGATCATGATAAGAAGGAGGTCCGGAATTCCTTCGCCTGTATGGGCGCTCAGAGGAACAATCGCCAGGTTCCTCTGGAAGTCCGCAACCCGGTCAAAACGGTCGGCGGAGAAGTCAAGTTCCGAGAGTTTCCCCACGATCTCGTAGGTCTTGTTCTCGACATCGCCTTTGACCCGTTCGTTCTGTTTGTTGAATGATGAGATGAACGACTCGTTCTCGTTTACCCGCCACCCGTGAATGCGGTCGATCTTGGTCGCTGCGATGACAAACGGCGTTTTACAGTTCCGGAGGATCTGGAGCGCCTCGATGGTCTGGGGCTGGAATCCCTGGTTGATATCAACGACCAGGATCGCCATATCGGCAAGCGCCCCGCCGCGTGCACGGAGCGTTGTAAAGGCATGGTGTCCCGGTGTATCAATAAAAAGCAGGCCGGGGATGTTGATTGGCACCTTACCCATGGTCCCGCTCATGGTGCGGATTGCGTCAATCGGGACGATGGTTGCCCCGATGTGCTGGGTGATGGCACCTGCTTCTGAGCTGACAACCGAAGAGCCCCGGATCCGATCGAGCAGTGAGGTCTTGCCATGGTCCACGTGCCCCATCACGCAGACAATCGGTGTCCTGATCTTCGGGTTCTCCGCCATAGTCCGATCCTCCATTATTGTTCAAGCCCGAAACACGCGAAAAACACCGCGCCCTCATGCCCGGATGATATCTCCGGCATACATCACCGTCAGGGAAGAGTGTTTCGGGCCACCTGATATGTAATGGACTCCTGACAATATTAATTGTCACCCCGCGGACGGAGAGGGCCCCTCGGTAATGAGCGTGCATTTTTTCCGAGCTGCCGACGCATTGGCAAGGATACATTAATCAAAGAACAGTGCAAAAATTAAAGGGCAATTTGCCAGGGTGGGGTAGTTGGTTATCCTAGGGGACTGTGGATCCCCCGACCCGGGTTCGAGTCTCGGCCCTGGCCTTCTTTTCTGTTCACAATTTCGGGTAATACGATATGCATCCAGCCATATTCGATATTTTCAGCCAAATAGCATTCTTCCTTGTAATCGGGTGTCTGGTTCCAGTAGTTCACAAAATTTTTTTCAATCGCGATCGGCCGGTCGAATTGATCGTGTCCCCTGCCCGACCCCCCTTGGGTTCCCATGGAGGAAAATCACGGTAAAAAACCATCGGAGTTTCCACAGGAAATTATGGTATTTTTTGCTGGTGTCAAAATGGGGGTCGGGCAGGGGACAGTATCGATTTTTTTGCCGGACTCTTGCGCCCCGCAAAGAAAAATTCCGGAATCCGGTTATCGTTTGGGATGTCAGTTCTGCGGGTAAAGGGGGTAACAATACGGCGTAGTGTCATGTATTTCGCGGATGAAAGCAAAGGTACTGCATTCTTACAATTCTCCTTGTGTCATTTTCACCACCACGGGTCATAAAAACCGTCCGGCCCCTGCCCGACCCCCACAAAA
>NZ_PIZH01000070.1 GCF_002835825.1 Methanoregula sp.
TTCAGGGCCTAATCCCGCAGGGGTTCGCCGGTTCGAATCCGGCTCCTCGCATCAGGTTTTTGGGTTATTGGTATCCCAAAGATGTCATTTTTGTCTGATTGTTTCATCCAACAGGGTGTCTGGCTGTGCCACCAATCGGTTTTTGTTCATCCGGGAATTATCTCTGGTGGAGAACCCTGCTCGGCGAAGGGCGAACGCCACCGGGCATGGGGAACGATATGACACCGGGCTGGATTGCATACAATGATCTCGCATGGGTTGACGATTACCTTACAGGCCCGGCGGAGTACGAAGAAGAAGTGAGGTGTTACATCGGCCTGCTGGAACAGCAGGGGATAAAACCCCCCGGCACGCTGTTGCATCTCGGGTGTGGCGCCGGGGGTCACGACCGGATCTTCCGGCAGTATTTTTCCGTGACCGGTGTCGATATCAGCCCGGGAATGCTCGCAAGGGCACGTGCAGCACATCCCGATATCGGATACCTTGAGGGCGATATGCGGTCGATCCGGCTGAACCGTCGGTTCGATGCCGTCGTTATTCCGGACAGCATCGATTACATGGTTACCATCGACGACCTCCGGCAGGCCATCCATACTGCGGTCACGCATCTCCGGCCCGGTGGCGTACTGCTGGTTGTTGGAAAAACAGAGGAGACGTTCCGGAACAACAATTTCGTCTACACCGGAGAACGGGACGGGACTCATGTGACGCTCTTCGAGAATAATTACCGGAGCCTGAACAACCCGGGTACCTATGAGGCCGTGCTTGTCTACCTGATCCGGCAGAAGGAAGAGCTCTCCATCCAGACCGAACGTCATGAACTTGGCCTGTTCCCGCTGAATACATGGGAACAGGTTTTCCGGGAGAACGGGATCGAGATGATGACCACACGACTTGACGGCATCTACGACCCGTATCTTCAGAATGACGGGGAGTACTCCCTTACGGTATTCACCGGAAAAAATGAGAGTGGGCACTATTGGCGGTAGTGAATATTTGTTCAGCGTTGTATTTTGTTTGTAATACAACCCCGTTGTCCCTGTAAATCCTTTTTAAGATAAATCATATCGACAAGTTGTATGTCGCCCTCAAACATAGGGTGGTCGTAATTGTCGGTAAAAAAATTCCTTACCCGGTATGCCTTTTCAAATCCACACTGTTCATAAAACGACAGGATTGCCGGCGTTTCGCCAGTCCCGACAAGCATTGTTTTATAAGCGTTTTTGTAGAAATCACAAATGAACTGTATCAATGCTCTCCCGTACCCTTTGCCCTGGTATTTCTCGTATGTTGCTATGTTTTTCAATTCACAGGTTTCGCTATTTACCGGCACGACAACGCAAACACTTTTCAAATCATCGTCGTACAAGGCAAACAAGTCTCCCTTCGGCAGATACCTGTCAATCATGGTTTCCTGCTCATCTGCCAGCAACAACAAGTCAAGGAACTGTTTCTTATTTCCGGTAATTTTTTCTGTTTTCACCATATCGCTGTTGTTACCTCAGGGGTTAGGTTTTTTCCGTTGTATCGATCTGCATTACCGCTCACGAGTGTATTCTCGTTACATGGCGTGCTGGATTTTTCATATGCTATCCTATGCTTGACATTTTCTTTCTAAACGGCGAAGATAGAACTCCAGATTTCGCATTGTTGGTTCCAGCCCTTCAAGCATCTGGGTAAAAACCAGAAAACCTCCTCGCATCAGGCTTTTTTCTTAAGTTGTTGTGGAAGGGTATCCGCGGTCTCAACAAACCGGTACGCCCCTCTCGGGATGGTTATGGCAAACCGGGCACCGTTGCCGTATTCCCCGATCTCCCGGATGGCCATCCCGGTAATGGCAAGGATCTCTTTTGCAAGGAACATCCCAAGGCCGGTATTCTTCCCAAAGCCCCGGTTAAAAACAAGAGGCTTGTCTTTCTGGGGGACACCCTGGCCATTGTCTTCATAGAAGCAGGTAAGACAGTCATCGGCCTCATGGAACGAGAGCTGGATCCTGTCCATATGTTCGCCCCCGTGGCGGAGGGAGTTATCGACAAGGTTATAGAAGACCTTTGTCAGCAGCGGGTCGGCCAGCACCTCGACATCTGTCCGCTCTGCTTCGATCCGGACGTCCTTTAAGGCGAGTCCCCGTGTGGACTTGATGAGTTGTGCGTTCATGTTCTGCCACGACGGCGCTATCATGCCCATGGTCTGGTAATCCCTTGTAAAGGTGATCTGTTCTTCAATGGTGGTGACAACTTTCATCTGTTTTTTGATAAGCTCCAGCTTTTTCGGATCGCTCTCATCGTCCTGGGCGAGATCATGATAAGCCCGGAGTGCGCCCAGCTGGTTGAGGATATCATGGCGGGTGATGCTTGAGAGGAGCTGGAGCTTGGCATGGGCAGTCTTAAGCCCGCTCTCGGCTAATCTCCGGTCGGTAATGTCTTCGGTTGTCCCTTCAAGGGTAGAGATCTCACCGCGATCGCCGGGTATCCCCCGGGCGTTAATCGTCAGCCAGATATGCTCCCCATCCTTTCTTATGAACTCCACATCCATTGCCCGGATCGCCTCGCCTTGTGCAATCCGTCCTGTGACAATGTCCCGGTCCTTTGGATTGGCATACAGGTCACGCATGGACTCAACCGATCGTTTCATCTCGTCAGGAGAGGAGTAGCCGAATATCCGTGCAAAGGCCGGGTTGATCTCGATAATGCTCCCATCCGGGGCAGTCCGGTAAATGCCCAGGATCGCATTTTCGAAAATATTCCGGTACCGGGCCTCGCTTGCCCTGAGGGCATCCTCGTTTCGTAACAGTTCCTCGTGGTGGTGCCGGAGTTCTTCTTCTATGGCCGTCAGTTCTTCAAAGGACGCTGCCAGGTCCTCATTTTTCCTGAGCAGCGACTCCTGCATCTGCCTGAGTTCGGTAATGTCTTCGACAATGCAGACAATACGGAAGAAGGTCCCGTGCTGGTCTTTGAGTCCGCTTGCACTGACGCTGACATCGAGGCTGGTCCCGTCCTTCTTTTGCATCCGGTAGATCTGGTTTCTGGACGAGCCGGTAGTAAGCGCCTGCCGGAAATACTCCTTTGCGGTATCAGCAAAATCCCCATGGACAAGGGACGCAAACGGTTTTCCGATAATCTCGCTCTTGTCGTACTGCAGTACGTCGTTCATCCTGCGATTGCAGTCGACAATGATGCCCTGTCGGTTGACCGAGATGATCAGGTAGGGTGCAGCATCGAAGATGTGCCGGAACTTCTTCTCGTTTCGTGCCAGTTTCTCTTCAGCTGCTTTGAGACGGCTGATGTCCGTCACCATGGCAAACGAACCGGTAAAAACCCCGGCATCGTCAAAGATTGGGGAACCGGAGACGAGAAGCCAGCAGGTACTCCCGTCTTTCCGGATAAACCGGCACTCGAACTGTTCGCTTCTGCCAGCCATCCTGTTCTGTCTGCGGATTGCATGGTCTCGTGCATGCTCTTCGCCCATGAACCGGGTGATGCTTTTCCCGAGAATTTCTTCTTCATTATAGCCAAGGAACTCCGTGAGCTTCCGGTTGACAAACGTGGTGTTGAAGTCCGGATCAAGCATCCAGATGCCTTCGTTTGCTGTCTCGACTATGCGGCGGTATTTCTCCTCGCTTGCCTTGAGGGCCGCCTCGTTTTCGAGCAGAATTTCATGATGATGGCGGAGTTCCTCTTCGATTGCGGTCAGTTCTTCAAAGGATGCCGCCAGGTCCTCGTTCTTTCTGAGGATTGAATCCTGCATCTCCTGGAGTTCCGTGATATCCTCGATGATACAGACAATCCGGAAGAATGTCCCGTGCTGATCTTTTAACCCGCTGGAACTGATGTTTACACCGATCTCCGTCCTGTCTTTTCTCTGCATCCTGAATGCCTGGTTTTTCACAGAACCGGTTGTCAGGGTCTGCCGGAAATGTTCGCGCACGGTGTCATGTTCATCGCCACGCAGGAGGGAGTAAAACGGCATCCCTAAAATCTCGTTCTTGCCGTACTGCAGCACGTCCTGGATCTTCCGGTTGCAGTCAACAATAACGCCCTGCCGGTTGACCGAGATGATCAGGTAAGGCGCGGCATCGAAGATGTGGCGGAACTTCTTCTCGTTTCTCGCGAGTCTATCCTCAGCTGCCTTAAGGCCGCTGATATCCGTGACCATGGCAAACGAGCCGGTGAAATTGCCGGTTGTGTCCACAGAAGGAGAGCCGGAGATAAGGAGCCAGCAGGTGCTGCCGTCTTTCCGGATAAACCGGCATTCGAACTGCTCGCACTTCCCCTCTTTCCAGCTCTTTTTTCGCGCACCGTAATCCCGGGCGTGTTCCGCTCCCATGAGGCTCGTAATCTTCTTCCCGATCAGTTCCTGCTCGGAATACCCGAGGAATTCGGCAAATTTCCGGTTGATAAAAGAGATGGTAAAGTCCTTGTCCAGCGCCCAGATCCCTTCATTCGCTGTCTCGACGATCCTGCGGTACTTCTCCTCGCTCTGGCGCAGGGCGTCTTCGCCCCGTTTCAGTTCATCGTAGTTTGCCCTGAGTTCCTCTTCCTGTGCAGTCAGCTGTTCGTATGCTGCCGCAAGGTCAACGTTGGTCTTGTGCAGTTCGGCCTCTGCCCGCTTTCTCCGTTCATCGTCTTCCCGGACGCGGAGGGCAAAGGTCAGGTCATGGGCCATTTCTTCCAGGAGAGAGACAATCTGGTCGTCAAAGAACCCGGTCTCGGGGGCGCAGAGCGTGAGGGCGCCGGCGTATTGCGTACCGCGTGCAAAGGGAATTGCTGCGATGGCCTGGTATCCCCGGCGGATCGCCTCGGCTTTCCAGGGATACGTGTACGGGTCCTCGACAAGCGAATTGTAAATTGTGCACTTACCGGAACGGAATGCGGCTATCGTCGGGCTGCTCTCGGAAGCGTTCGCACCGGGAAGCGCAGGCAGGTTCTCCAGGTACCCGTCCGTGTGCCCGTACGAGGCAATGGGGCCGAGGGTATCGGACCCGCCGGCGATACCGGCCCATGCCATCCGGAACCCGCCACTCTCAACCGAGATCCTGCAGATCTCCTCAAGCAGGTCAGGCACTTTTGTGTTCCGCACAATGGCCTTGTTGGTTGCACTTAAGAGGGAGTAGAGACGGTTGAGCCGGTAGATATGGAACTCTCCCTGCCGGTGCTCGTGGGCGGTGATGATCTTTCGCGCCAGTTCGGTGAACTGGGGTTTGGGAGCCCCGCCCTTCTGCATATAAAAGTCCGCACCGTACTCGAATGCCTCAACCGCCACTTCCTCCCGGCCTTTTCCGGTAAAAATGATGAACGGCAGTTTCGGGAACTGCCTGCGCAGGTTCTTTAAAAATTCAATGCCGTCCATCTCCGGCATCTGGTAATCGGAGACGATCACATCGTAGTGGGTGGAGGAGAGGAGTTCGAGCGCATGGGACACGGAGGTTGTGATGTCGACTTTCAGCCGGCCTGTCCGCTCAAGGTAGGTTTTGCCGATATCGAGGAGTATTTCCTCATCATCCACATAGAGGACAGAAATCATAGGCAAATGTCCTGGCATGAGTCAATGCCCCAGGCTATTCCTGTGTACATTTTCTCGCAGGGGCTGATATACAACTCGGTTTTATCCTGTGAAAAAAAAGCAAAAATTGGTCGTATTTTTCTGTAAATGTATGTAATCCTGCGGATTTATACCATTTTTCCGGGGACATTGTCCAAAAAATCCCGTCTGAAACCAGCGATAACAATACATAAATAGTCTATATCAGCATAAACACCGCGCAGTAGAATGCGAAGAGCGGGATGAAGAGCGCCAGGTAGAGGGTCTTGTTCCAGCGCCAGATCGCAAGACCGTCCATGGTCTCGATGGGCATCAGGCTGTAGACTGCGGTGATGAGGTTGATGGTGAAGCCGATTCCCCCGGCGATTGCAAAGACCCCGCCCAGCATCACCATGGCCAGGAAGACAAACGTGAGGATGATGGAGACGACCGGCCCGGCAATCATCTCAATCCCTATTGTCCGCGGGTCTTCATCATCTGTCCTGTTGACGAGGTTCCGGTACGATGCGCCGAATGCATTGCCAAAGAGCCAGGCCGTGATGAACATGATGACCGTCCCAAGGCCCCAGAACCGGGTGTCCGCATCCTGCCCGTGCTTTGTTGCAAAATACCGGTGCGCAAAATCATGGAGCACAACCGAAACGGCACCAACAGCAATGTAAATGAGCACCATCTCAAGGGTGAGTTCGGCACGGTCCGCGAGCATAAACGCCAGCGCAACGATGATGACTGCGCCTTCAATGACAAGGACTTCCGTTGCCGAGAGGCCGAAGTACCGCTGCTCCATCTTCCGGACCGCAAGCTTCCGGGCAGCGATCTCCTTGTCGCTCAGTTTCTCAACCGCATGTTCGCCGAAAAGCTCTGCAAAGAACTTCAGGAATTTGATGAGAAGTTGCCAGATGAAGCTGATATTGGTGACGATAAGCTGGATGATGAGCACCGCAATGCTCGTGATGACTGCGGCAAGCGCCATGAACTGGGCCGGGATGTATCCCGATGCCGGGAGGTTTGTTACCGCCGGACCTTTTGCCTCCTGGATCAGGCCGATGATCCCCTCGCTGCGCTCTGGTTCACCACTGTCCGCGACCGGCTCGACAGGCGCGACGTTTCCCGCGCTGATGAGGTTTGTCCGGGACAGGGTGTCGCTGCCAAACGCATTGGATACTCTCAGCCGGACCGTGTACGTGCCGGGTTCTGTATAGGTATGCACTGGTGCCTGTTCCCCTGATGTTGCACCGTCGCCAAATTCCCATTGCCACGCACCGGGCCGGTTCAGCGAGGCATCCGAGAACGATATGGTTAACGGGACCGTCCCCTCAACCGGAGATGCTGAAAAACCGGCAACCGGGGGGTTCCCGATCCTGATAAATGCAGGTTCAACCCGTGTATCAGATCCGTAGATATTCGTGACAGTCAGCCGTACGGTATAGTCGCCATCAGCGGTATACGTGTGCGTCGGGTTCTGGCGTTCGGAGGTTGCGCCATCGCCAAAGTCCCAGAAGTACTCCATGGGCGATAAGCCGCGTGAGGTATCAGCAAAACTCACGGTAAGTGGCGCCGGCCCAAACCTTGTGCTGGAGAAAAAATCAGCAACCGGAGGATTCGTGACCGTTATGTAGCCCGGTGCGGGAGCTCCAGTTTCCGCAGCGGAAATGGGCAGAGCAAGGAGCCCGGCAGTGAGGATAAGGATGAGCAGGAGGAATTGTTTGTGGCGCATTATGGATCACCTGGTTGGATCCGTGCAGAATGGAGGTGGAGATTGATGTGCATGGTATCTGTTTTTGTTTTCTCTTCGGAATCATAAAGGAATTGTCTTCAGCACGGTACGTTCTCCTGCCATTCACAGCAGAAGAATCGTTTTTATTCTCCATCAGTTCGCTGCACGTGCAGATGAATTATTGGGATCCCCGTGGTTAGCTGAATCCGGAAATACGGTGAATAATGGGCTTTCAAGTCCCTTCTATGAGAAAATGATTGTAAATTCTATGAAGATAACATCAGTCCCAAGACGCAAAAAAGAATATACCATTTTTTTCATGAGCAAGGGGTCGAAGAACTCTGATGAGTTCTTCTCCTCTCTCAGGTCAGATGACCTTCGAGAATTCGAAGTTTCGAGGGTTATCAAACCCGAGAAATGAGAAGAATCCATCAGGATTCT
>NZ_PIZH01000071.1 GCF_002835825.1 Methanoregula sp.
CCCGGAACCCTGACGGGGGATTATTATGGTATTATTACGCCCGGAGTCCCATAGATAGGATACATACCGTCCTATACCGTGGTGCATACACAATGACCGACCCCACCGAGAATACCGCATTCGACCAGACCCGGCTCGACAAGATCGTGGCCCTCCGTGAGAAAGGGCACTGCATGTTCCCCCCGACATTCGACCGCAGGAACACCGTTTCCGAGATCAAGACAAAGTACGCGGAGATCACGCACGACAAGAGCGCCGAAAACGTCGCCACAGCCGGGCGTGTCCACATCGTGCGGAACCACGGGAAGACGATCTTTGCCGATCTTGCGGACGAGAACGGCAAGATCCAGCTCTACATCCGAAAGAACGATCTCGGCGAGGAGCAGTTCGAGCTCTTCAACCAGTACGTCGAGCGGGGAGACATCATCGGGGTCGAGGGTCATGTCTTCCGGACGAAACTGGGGGAGATCACCATCTGGGTGGACAAATTCAGCCTCCTCTGCAAATCGGTCTGCTCCCTCCCCGAGAAGTTCCATGGGTTAAAGGACGTAGAGAAGCGTTACCGCCAGCGGTACGTTGACCTGATTGTGAACGAGGAGAACCGGCAGACGTTCAGGAACCGGAGCCGAATCATCTCACTGCTCCGCAGGTATCTCGACGACCATGGCTTCCTCGAATTCGAGACGCCGATCCTCCAGCCGGTGTACGGTGGCGCCAACGCACGGCCCTTCACCACCTACCACAACTTCCTTGACCAGAAACTCTTCCTCCGGATCGCCCCCGAGCTCTACCTGAAGCGGCTGATCGTTGGCGGATTCGAGCAGGTCTTCGAGATCTCCCGGAACTTCCGGAACGAGGGCGTGGACGCGGACCACAACCCCGAGTTCACCATGGTCGAGATTTACTGGGTGTACCGCGACTTCCGGGACATGATGGAGCTCACTGAGAACATTGTCACATATATTATTGACAAAATCCACGGGAAGTACGAGCTCCCGTTCGGCGACGTGACGTTGAATTTCACAAAACCGTGGAGGAAACTTTCAATGGCAGATGCCGTGAAGGAGATCGGCGGCATCGACATCTTCGCCCACCCTGTTGAAGAATTGCGGAAGTTCGCCCACGAGCACAAAATCGAGGACCCGGACAAACCCCGGAACCAGCGCGAATACCTGATCGCCTTCTTTGAAGGGCTTGTCGAGGAGAAACTCATCCAGCCGACCTTCATCTACGACTACCCGGTCGAGAACTCCCCTCTGGCAAAGCGCCACCGCGAGAAAGAGGGCTTCACCGAGCGTTTCGAGCTCTTCATTGCCGGCATGGAAGTGGGCAACGGATTCTCGGAACTGAACGACCCGGTGGACCAGAAGGAGCGGTTCGAGGAGCAGGACAAGAGGCGCCAGCTGGGCGACGTCGAGGCCCAGATGATCGACTACGACTTCATCAATGCGATCGGTTTCGGCATGCCCCCCACCGGCGGTGTCGGCATTGGTATCGACCGGCTCGTGATGCTGCTCACCAACAACAACTCCATCAAGGAGGTCATCCTCTTCCCCTCGATGAAGACCCTGAAGGCCGGCGAAGAAGAGCCTGAAGATGAGAACCCGGGGGCCGGGAACTAAATTCTCTTTTTCCCATCTTTTATTCCGTCAGCAATTCCATTCATTGCATGGATCTCCGGCTATCGTCTCTTCTCCCTGTCCTGCTCTGTGTTTCACTCATCCTTATTGCAGGCTGTACCTCCTCAACACAGCAGGAACCTCCTGCCTCTCCCTCCCCTGATGCCCATACAGGGATTCCCACACAGGAAACCACAGCTACGCCCCATACGTCCATTGCCGTAAAAGAACCAATCGCGGAACAGCTGGCATCCGTGCAATCGGACAGCCGGGTCTTCCATGAAGCATACCGGATGTCCCAGAACATCAGGTCAACCGAATACGTTCATCCGCCTTATACTTCGGACGATACCACAGGCACTTACAAATTCGACTGTCTCGGGTTTGTCGACCACGTGCTCATGAATGCAGCACCGGCAGCATACAAGGAGATCGGCAAGGGTGCCAACCCCTCGATAGAGTCCTATGCTGCCGCGTTCAATGCCCTGGATACGAAGAGCCCGGCGGCGCTTTATGGATCAAAAGTCCAAAGGCCCGTTGATCTCAGGCCCGGGGATGTCTGCCTCTGGCTGAAACCGAATACCCTCGACACCGGCCATATGTGGATCATTGCCGGGGAACCAAAGGTCAACCCCAAACGGACGAACGAGGTCATGGTCCGGATCTTCGACTCAACCGGAACAGTACACAGCGATGACTCGCGGACCGGATCGGTATGGAAGACGGGGCTTGGCACCGGGATCCTCGGCTTCATGACAGATACCGAAGGGAATCCTGTCGGTCTGTACTGGGAGGGCGGGGCGAGCACTGCTGCCGGGGAGAAGGACACGACCATTGTCTGCGGGCGGCTGACCCGGTAACGGGCTGAACGCGAGAAAAAAAAAGGATTACTCCTGCTTACACTTTTTTCACAACAACCTTCCAGTTCTCCAGCATGTCGAACTCCGGGTCGGCATCGCAGGTGTCGCAGACGGCCTTGGGCGACTGCACGACCATATCGAACATGACGGCATTGCCCGCGGGCGGGGTGAGCGGGACGTCCACGTCCTTCTGGATGATGTAGCGGTACGGGTCGAGGTTTCTCGCATAGAAGTCCTTGTACTGGTGACGGTCATCGTCCGATGCCTCGTACGACCATTCCGCACCTTCGGCAATCGTCACATCGTTCGGTATCCAGCCATAGCCCGGCAGGTAATACTCGGACCAGAAGTGGGGGCCCTCGTAGCCGGGCACGAGCTGGTAGCCGCCGATGGCCCGGGCCGGGATGCCAAGCGAGCGGCAGAGTGCTGCAAAGTACATGCTCTGTGTACCGCAGTCGCCAAAACCGGTATCGTGCATGTACACCGATTCCGGGGTATTCGTTGCACTGAGCCGGATATGCGGGACATTGCTGTAGGGGTGCGAGACCACATACCAGTACAGCTTTTCTGCCTGGAGGAACGGGTTGGTCTCGTTCCCCACAATCTCAAGCGCCTTTGCTTTCATCGCAGGGCTGACAACGATGTTCCTGCCGGACGCCGTATACTTTTTGTATTCCGGGTCTTTGGTATCGTAGCTCCCGACCTTTGCCGGATCGATGTTGTTGCGTACCTCGTACTGGGTAAAGTGGAACCGGGCAGTGACGGTCAGGGAATCTCCTGTCACGGTATCCAGTGGTACCTCAAGATAGGCAAGGCCCATCTCTGCTCCCGTCCCGGTCTGTGACTTCACGTATTGCGACGGTTCGATTGAGACAATGGTGACGTTGTGCTGGGAAGGGGTCTCGACCGGCAGGGGAATCCAGAGATGGAGGGTGCCGGTCTTCGGGAGTATAGCAGAGGGGATGGTCAGGGTCTCCGTGCCTTCCCACCGGGTGGGATTGACATAGGTCCCGGCGCTCCCGTTATACGGGGCAAGCGCAATTCCCTTCACCTGGTCGTAAAACGGCGTCTCGCCCCTCTTTGCGGTTGCCTCCCGCATCAGGTCCATATTATGGGACTTTATATTGTTGATGGTGTTCGCGAAGTACCAGGTCTCACCGTCACTTTCGATGCACTGGCTCGCGTTGCAGGGAAGCCAGCCTGCTTTGCGTTCTGCCGGAACCAACGGGAACTCCTCGTCGATCATGGCGGTCATGACGGACTGGTTATACGGGAACTCCGCGTACATCCGGGCCGACAGCGATCCTTTGTTCAGGGCGTCACGTGCCTTGTCAGCGTTACCATCAGCCCTGTACTGAAGGGATGCTTTCTCGTACAGGTCGGCAGCAGCATGATAGTTCTCCAGTGCATACTGGCTTTCTGCCTGTGCATAGAGGGCATCCCCCTGAGACGGGGATGCTTTCTGCGATGTGCACCCGGCGGCAAGGATTGCCACGAACAGGATGAGAAGAACAATGCGTTTCATGGGTATCTTCCTACGTAAAACTATGACAGGGTCTCTGGATATTAACATTGGGATGCAGTCGAAAGACTGCCGGAACAGTTATCCCCGTAGTGCACGCAGATCTCTCTATGTCTCCGGGTGAGATGCCCCGCCGCCATCAGCACGAGGTCTTTTCGGCACAGAATGCCGCCCACCTCGATACCGCATTCCGCCGGTTCCTCTACCGTCCCGACCGGCTGGCAGAACGGTACGTGAAGTATGGCGACCGTGTGCTTGACTTCGGCTGCGGGCCGGGCTTCTTCACCCGCGAATTCGCCCGGCGGGTGGGGGAGATCGGGCAGGTCTGGTCTGCCGATCTTCAGGAAGAGATGCTCGATATCCTCAGGAAAAAACTTGACCGCGAGGAGCTGATGTCGCGGGTACGGACGCACCGGTGCCCTCCTGACCATATCGGCCTCCCCGCGGAACTGCACGGGACGTTCGATGTGGCGTTTACCATCTTTGTCCTGCACGAAGTGCCTGACCTGGAGCAGTATTTCCGTGAAATCGCACTGCTCCTTAAACCGGGGGGCACGTATTTCTACACCGAACCTCTGCTTATCATCCCTGGAAAGGAGTTCGCGGAGAACCTTGCGCTGCTGGAAACCATTGGGTTCCGGGTTGAGGATCGGTACTGGTATTTCCTGAACCGGGCTGCTGTACTCAGGAAAGTGTGAGGGGTTCTCCTGTCCCGGAAAACTGGTTCAGATGAAGAAAAAGCCTTTGCTTACCTGAGCGGAGCGTCCCCGTGTTACAGCAATCCTTTCCGGAAGGCTCTGGGGAGATATTGCAGTATTATACTGTAGCCTGATTCTGAATACCTGAGCGATAAAAACCCCCTTTTATGAAGAGCCCTCCATATCGGTAATTGTATAAACCCCATCAGACGTACCTCTGGTAATGCTCCGCATCCTGGGTGTAGATGATGATCCGGCCCTGCTTGAGGACTGCAAACGTTCTCTCAACGAGACTGGCCTGTTCACTATTGATACCGCAACCTCTGCCGGCACCGCGATGCAGATGCATAACGCTGCACCATATGACCTCATTTTCAGTGAATACCCGATGCCGGAGATGAACGGAATCCCGTTCGTGAAGGCACTCCGGGAACAAGGCGACACAACCCCGTTCATCATCTTTACCGGAAGGGGAAGTGAAGAAGTCGTGATGCACGCCCTCGGCCATGGCGCGGACGGATATGTCAAAAAAGGAGGGGCACACGGTGAACAATTCGCCCGGCTCACTAATTCAATCCACCGGGTCATGGAAAAACGGGAGGCGGAAGAGAGGGCATTACGACAGAATAGCGATCTGCTTGCAGGCATCCTCCGCACCGTCCCGGCCGGTATCGGGATCCTCAAGGGGAAGATCATCACCCACGCCAGCGAACACCTCTGCGAAATGACCGGGTATACATGGGAAGAACTGGAAACAACAGATATCCACACCGTTTGGCCGGATGCCGGTACGTTCCTTTTGCCACCGGCAGACGGCACCACCCGTGCGATGGACGGGGATGCCCTTACGGTTGAGACACGATGGCAGAGAAAGGACGGCGCAACCCTGCGGGTAATTCTCAGTCATGGGCCCCTCTATCCCGCTCACCCGGAACAGGGAACAATCATCTGCCTGTTTGATGTCACGATGCATATGATGGCAGATGATGCCTTGCGTATGGCAAACAAGAAGCTGAACCTCCTCTCGAGTATCACCCGCCACGACATCTTGAACAAGATCTCGATCATCGACAGCAATATTATTTTTATCCAGAAACGGAACCCCCCAAAGGAGATCGACCCCTTCCTCCTGAAGATCGGGACCACGACACGGGCAATCCAGACCCAGATCGAGTTCAGCCGGGTGTACCAGGATCTGGGAAGCACGGACTCACGTTGGCAGAAGATTGATTCAATCATGCCCAGAAGGATGGTGCCGGAAGGTGTACAATTCCAAACCACCTGCGGGGAGATAGAGGTGTTTGCGGACCCGATGCTCCAGAAGGTCTTCTTCAACCTCTTTGATAACTCCCTGCGACACGGGGGCCACGTCCACCAGATCCTGGTCAGCTGCCGTGAAGGAGAGGGTGGACTGAAGATCCTCTGGGAAGACGACGGCATAGGTATTCCCGATGACGAGAAAGAGCGGGTGTTCGAACGCGGGTATGGCAAAAATACCGGCCTTGGACTCTTCCTTGTCCGGGAGATTCTGGGGATCACAGGCATTACCATCCGTGAAACCGGCACGCCGGGAAAGGGGGCCATCTTTGAGATAAGTATCCCAAGGGGCGTGTATCGGTTCACGGCAGGGAAAAAAGGATAGTGCCGGGGGACTCAACAAGGATTTTTGCGCAGGATACCCGAACTCAAAGGGCCTTTATCTGGGAGACCAGTCCCCTCGCAAAGTCATCGCCGGCAAAGATCCGGAGCGGCTCATAGAGATCATCTGCCAGTACGGGAAGCATCTCGGACGTGATGTGTTCGGGCGCGATTCCGAGCTTCTTGCACTTGATGCGGAGCGCAGACTGTGCCAGCGCATGGCCGATCTTCGGTTCGAGAATTCCCATGATACGCTCTGAATATGCCGTCATGGCTTCTCCCCGCCGGACAGGTGCAGCAGCCTGTACCCGGCATAAACAAAGAAACCGGCTGATGCGATGTACGCGACAGACTGGAACCATCGCAGGGAATACTCTTTCGTGAACCCGAAATCAGTGCCATCGGCGTAGATCCGGAGCCATCCTGCGACAAGGGTGAAGAACGCAAACAGGATAACTGTATCAATGAAAAGACGGATCTTTCCGGTGAATAACCTGCGGACAATCACGTAACATACCAGTGCGCCAAGGAAGAGGAGCGGAGCTGTAATTTTGAGGATGAGCACGAGCGGGCTGGTGGTGTAATCGAGGAGATCGACCATCTAGTCTCCCCCCTCTTTCAACCCGAACGCTTCGGCAATCTCGGAGAATTTCCTGTACACGAGCATAGCCACAAAGAGACTGACGAGTGCAAAGATGACAGCGCCGGTGCTCTCCATCCATTTGAATTGCGCGAGGTAGTCCCCCAAAAACCGGGCTCCGGCCCCGATGCAGGCGGCGATGCCGCCGCACATCAATGCCCCGGCAATGACTTTCAGGTTGCCCTCGTATTTCTTCCAGGCCTTGTAGAAGAACCACGTCCCGATGGAGTACAGGATGATGATAAGGCATTTAAACACCGGGTTGAGGATGCTTGCCTTGTAAGACAATATCTCGATGACCACGGAACTTCCTTCCTGTCTCGAATTCGGATCTGGTAAAAGAAAAATGTATCGGAATTTTTGAGATGAGACTATCCCGAAGTTCGTTACTTATGATAGGGTTCGCCCCGGAGGATCCGGAACGCCCGGTAGATCTGCTCGATGATAAGGAGCCGGGCTATCGGGTGGGTGAACGTCATGCGGGAGAGGGAGAGCCGGAGATTACTCTGGGAAATGACTGCCGGAGCAAGCCCGAGGTCTCCGCCAATGATGAACGCGAT
>NZ_PIZH01000072.1 GCF_002835825.1 Methanoregula sp.
GAGGCCAGGTATCCAGGAGGGAAGGAAAACGTGGAATGCGGCGAATGCCGGCGACGTGGTGGCGGCAGGAGGGGCAGGGGCTGGGGGGGGAGTCAGGGGGGGAGGCGTGGTGAGGGCGGGCGTCGTGGACGACCAGGCAAGCGGCTGGCTGACAAGGATCTCGCTCCCCGGAATGATGTTGCCGGTGTTGTCGATCTCGACCAGATCAATGACGGTAACAGAACCGGTTGCTGCCGACGGGACAGTGCCGGATACAGTGACAGTAAACCGTACATCGTGGTTCACTGAATAGGAAAGTACCATGCCGTTGATGAACGCGGCGGTGCCCGATGCTGTCTGTTGTGCAGAATTGTGGCCATCGACCACCACCTGGATGTTCCATTTCGCGTTCTCCAGCTGCGTTGTCATCTGGATCTCGTGGTCCCGGGGAAATGTCGTCCCGCTCGGGATGGTAAATGTTGCGACAACCTCCTGCGGGCCCCCGGGAGAAAGGGGAGGATTGGGAGTGAACGACTCGCTCGCAAGCAGGGGGCTCGCTGCAGCCGGGACAACAACAATGAGGAGCAGCAGGCACCCGCACAGAAACGGACGGAAGAGGGGATTCATGGTATACCGGAAAAGAGGGTATACCCGGCTCGTGATAGCCATGTCGGTTTGGTGCAGACGCGATGACCCGGGTCAGCGGCCCTGGATGCCACAGATGAACGATCCGGCATGGTCGACTGCCTCCTGGCCCTCGGGAAGCTGGCCGGCGAAGACCTGCCAGCAGTGATACATCCCCTCCCAGATCTCCACCTGGACCGGTGAACCTGCCCACCGTGCTTTCTCGACGAACGTCCCGATATCGGAAAGGAGGAGTTCATACGTGCCAACCTGGATATAAAGGCGGGGGAGGTTTTTCAGCGCGCCGCGGACGGGTGAGGCAAGGGCAACCGATGCGTTGCGACCGGAGAGATAGGCGGTCCGGATCGCGTGGAGGCGGTCGGCCGTTATCGCGTCCCGCTGCGCGTTTTTCGTCACGGACTCCCCCGCAAACTGCATATCGGTGATCGGAGACATGCAGACCGCGGCGGGGGGAAGGGTATACCCCTGTTCCTTCATCGAGAGGAGCGAGGCAAGGACGATGTTTCCTCCTGCCGATATCCCCAGCGGGACGATGCGGTGGGGCGGGTAACCCTTTGCCTGGAGGAAGCGGTATGCGGCGATCGCATCCTCGACCGGCGCAGGAAAGGAGTGCTCGGGGGCGAGCCGGTAGTCAACGGAAAAGACACGGGCCCGGGCGGCGCGGGAGAGCCGGATGCAGAGGCCCAGGTGGTCGGCCGTTGATCCCATCGTGAACATCCCGCCATGGAAGAAGAGAATTACATAGTCCGGCTCGGCCTCGGGAACCGAGATCCAGTACCCGGAGAGGTTGTCCCGGATTGCGACCTGTTCGACAGTATGGGCTCCCTCACTGATGATCTCTTCCTGCATCTCGCGGTAAAATTCCGAGTAGTGCTTCCGCGCGGCAACAAGGGGCTTGTCCGGGCCAGGCGCATGAGACCGGATGATCGAGAGAAGTTCTGCCGGGGACTCGCGGATCATTGTGTTCTGTGTTAGAGAGGCCGGGTAATAAAGGATGAGGGTATGACTGGCAGTTCCGGGCGCAGTACGGCGCGGGGATGCAAAACCGAACGCATATCAGGCACCGTGCAGACCTTCATTGATGCTGCATGGCATGAGCCTTGAAGAGAGAACGGTCAGGAAGGTAACCCGCCGGCTGCTCCCGTTTCTCTTTATCCTCTATGTCATCGCGTTTCTCGACCGGGTCAACTTCGGGTATGCTGCACTCGAAATGAACAGTGCCCTTGGGCTCTCCGCCGAGATCTTCGGGTTCCTCTCGGGCATCTTCTTCATCGGGTACCTGCTCTTCGAGGTTCCAAGCAACATGATCCTCCAGAAGATCGGGGCCCGGATCTGGATCAGCCGGATCATCATCAGCTGGGGGATTGTCGTTATAACAACCGCGGCAGCTTCGGATGCCCTGCAGCTGGCCGCCCTCCGCTTCATCCTCGGGGTCGCCGAGGCGGGGTTCTTTCCCGGCATCATCCTCTACATCACCTGCTGGTTCAGGAGAAAAGACCTGGCCAGCGCCGTTGCCCTCTTCATGACCGCACTCGCTGTCTCGAATATCATCGGCGCCCCGGTCTCGACATGGATCCTCGACAATATCAGCTGGTTTGGGATCGCGGGGTGGCGGTGGCTCTTCATCATCGAAGGACTCCCGGCTATCGTACTTGGGATTGTGACATACTTCTACCTGACCGACAAACCAAAGGATGCCGCATGGCTGGAGCCGGAAGAGCGGCGATGGCTTTCAGCGGTGATCGCACGGGACAATGCAGAAGCAGCGGATTCACTGGCGGACTTCTGGTCCGTGATCCGGGACACGAGGGTCTGGCACCTTGCAACGATCTATTGTACCGTGATCATCGGGTTGTACGGCCTCGGCTTCTGGATGCCACAGATCATCCATGCTATGAACCCTGCATTCACCAATTTTGAGATTGGCCTTGTCATGATCATCCCCTATTTTGTGGCACTCTGTGCAATGGTTGCCTGGGGCCGGCATTCGGACCGGACCGGAGAACGAAAATGGCACGCGTCACTTCCCCCCATTGCCGGGGGGATTGCACTCGCCGCGGCCGGCCTTCTTCCCATCCCCATCCTCGCGTTCATCCTGATCATCATCGCAACCGTTGGCATCTATTGCGAGTTCGGCCCCTTCTGGACCCTTCCTGCGGTCTTCCTTACGGAGGCATCGGCAGCTGTCGGGATAGCGGTGATCAATTCGATCGGGAACCTCGGGGGATTCATCGGCCCGTCCCTTGTCGGCTCCCTTACCAGGGCAACGGGATCAACGGATGCAGGCCTTGTCGCAATCGGCGTCTGCCTCATCCTCTGCGGGTTGCTCACGCTCGCGGTCCGCAACAGGAGCAGGATACCATCATAAGAGCGAAAATTTTCCATGAGAACATCATTCCGGGCGTTCTTTCATTAGATTTAAAAAAGAGTAAGCTAATATACCGCAATAATCATTTCACGATAAGCCCGGCTACCATTCCACAGGATCCCGGCCGTGATCTGAGCAGTACGGAGGTATCATCATGACGTTTTCCAAAATGGGCATCATCGCCATTATCCTCGTTGCGATCGCAGTCGCCGCTGCCGGGTGCAGCGGGAACAGCCAGCCTGCACAGCCCGGCGCCGGCGCGGCTTCAGCGGGTGGAAGCTCTCCTGCAACCGGAGGTTCCGGTGCAGGTGCCGCAACCGGAACAGATCTCCTTGGCGGGGTGAACTATGAATGGGTAGAATACAAGATCACCAGCAATGCCGGGGGAGAGAAAGTCTCCATGTTCTTCAAATACAACCAGAAGACCGGTAAATGCACGATGCGGATAGACGGTATGGAGGACCAGACGGACATGCTCTCCAACCTGGACTGCAGCTCATCAGGCAGCACCGGTTCTGCATCCAATCCCAATGATATCGGGTCCGATGTCAGACTTGCGAAGGTTTCCACCGAAACGGTTACCGTCCCGGCAGGCACCTTCGTTGCTGACAAGTATATGGCGAGTTCCAATGGCGTTACGGCATACTACTGGATCGCATCCGGCAAACCTCTCATAAAGATGGATGGGGGCAGTGCTGAAGGGACCGTGACAACCGAGCTGGCCGGCTGGGGATAATCTCCCGCCAGCCCATTCCTTTTCTGTATTTTTCGTCATGAATTCGCAGGGAAAGGTGCATTCCTGCCTGCACAATACGAGCGGTGCAAAGGACAATGGTCCGACGGGGCCCGGTCCAAAACCGGATCTACGGGTCTGACAAGACCGGATCAAAAAAGGAGATTCTTCCCTTCAGAAGTAATACAACAGGACGGTCTGCTGGTACCCGTTCTCCCATGTCCCGATAATATTGGCCGTTACCGGGGTAGCAAGCCCCTGGTAGGTGAAGAGAATCTGCTCCCCGGGCGAGGGTGTCAGGACCGTGCGCTCGAAATCGTCGAGGTCCTGGTTGTCGATCCGGACCTTCAGGGCAACAAGGCCGCCGGCATCAGGGCCTCCCGTGTAGGTGATATTCACGGTTTTTGATGTCTTGGACACGTCAAACGTCAGGTGTTTTTCAGCTATGGCAGTGGTCATCGCCGGAACAGGGGTAGCCGCGGGTGGCAACGGTGTTGTGGCGGGTGGAGTCTGGGGTGCCGGCTGGATGCAGCCGCTGGCAACCACGAGAAGCAGGACAATAAAAAGACAGGTACAGAATGCACGTCTCATGAATGGATGGTGGGGTATGATGGGAAATAAAGGTTGGGAGGTGATTTCACCGGGCCGGAGCCGGTTTTGTGCCACGTATGGTATACCGCGACCATACCATCCCCTCTTTCAAAACTTCTGTGCTTGTATGGATAAGGGGCACCTGGAGCCCCGTGATGCCTGCCTGATCCGGATCGCAGAGAGTGGGGGATGATTTCCCCCCTGCGATGATGGGATGGATGAGGACGCTCACCTCGTCCACGAGTCCATCGTGAAGGAGGACGCTGTTGAGTGTCCCGCCACTGTCCACCCGGACGGTCTTTGTTGCATAGTCACGGTTCAGCGCCTCAAGCGCCTCCCGCATGTCGATACGTTCGCCCCCGGTAACGATTGTCCCGATATGGCGCTCGTTCAGGTACTCCAGGTATTCTTTGGGAGTTGCGCGGGAGCAAAGCGCGAGGACGTCCCGCATATACGGCCATTTCCGGATCGCGTCCCAGCAGCGAACCTGCCCGCGGCTGTCGGCAATGACGAGCAGCGGGCGCGGGTCCGGCTGCCCTGCAGGTGGCACAAACATCTCCTCGTGCTCAGGCGGGACTTCAAGCGCCGGGTTGTCACGGACTGCCGCAAGGACCGTCCCGCTCCCGAACAGGATTGCGTCCGGGTTCCACTGTGCGGCAAGGGAGTAGTAGAGTTCAAGGTCAGCGGGAAAGTTTGTGATGCGGCCGTCAAGGCTCATCGCCGTATGAATAATAACCCGGGGTTTCATGGATAATTCCTGAATACGCATTGGACAGGCAGAAGATAAGGTGGTGCCTGAGGGGAGTGAAAGTGAAGTATCGCTGCCTGCCCCGCGACCATCCCGCAACATATATATTGTCAACATTCGAATGTTGACGCATGTTCCTTGCAACGGACGACCGCCAGTTCGGGTTCTGGGCACTGCGCCGGAGCGGGGAGTCCAATATCGGGATTGCCCACCGGTTTGGCATCTCCCGCCAGGCCGTATCGCGGGCCCTCCACCTCATGGACGAGAAGATCGAGAGCACCCTCCGCGGGATGGCAGATGCAAACCAGATCTCCATTGAGAAGATCCATGCCGGGCGGGGGATCCTCATTGGGAGGTCGATCCCGTTCCAGACCGCGGCCATCATTTTTGTGTCGGAAAAACACGGGGTGCAGGTCTGGTACGAGCATGACGGTGACTGCGGGGCATGCCAGCGGTATACCGAGTGCATTGAGTTGCTCTGGGACTATGCCACCGAGCTCGGGGTCAGGATCGAGAAAACCGCCGACCCGACAAAGATGGCGGAAGAATTATTCAGGAATGTAAAGGCGCTGATGAAATGATGAGGGTTTCCGAAGTGATCCGGGGCTGGCTTGGCTGGTGCCCTAACGGACATACGATGAATATGAGCACGCGGGATACCGGATATGGTTTTCCTGCCGGGAGCCTTGCGGTGAAGAGTCCGGGTGCTCCAGGAAGCGAGGGGAATAGAGCGCCGGACCGCGGGAAGTACGAACACACCCAGCGGGGCACGGTGATCATTGGAGCGGTATCCGCTGCAATTGTCCTGAGCCTCGCAATCTCCATTTTTGCAGGATTTTTCTGGGTTACCGGCATGGTGGTCGCGATCCTGGTCTTTTTGCTCGCAATCATGTCAACCCTGACCGTTTCGGTTGAGAGCGACCGGCTCCGGATATGGTTTGGGCCCATCAGGCTGGTCCGGAAAGAATGGCTGTTGTCGGAGATCGTCTCAGCCACAGATGTAACCAATGCATGGTACTTTGGCTGGGGCATCCGCTGGACGCCAGGAGGTCCACTCTACAATGTCTCGGGATTCAAGGCCGTTGAAGTTCTCCTGGTATCCGGCAAGAGATTCCGGATCGGTACTGATGAGCCGGATGCCCTGATTGCAGCCATCGAACATGCTACGGCAACAATACACCGGTAACATGATATCCATGATGCATACCGCTTTCCAACACCTGCAGGTCTGGATCGGGTGGTGCCCGAACCACTCTGGGATCCATGCACAGACACGTGACAACAGGACGGCGAGGGGTGCCGTGGAAATGTCCGATCCGGAACCCCCGCAGCCCGGGACCTCAAAAGCAACGATCACGGTCAACCACTGGATGACCGGAGGAGCGCTCGCGATCCTGGTAGCCACCTGCTTTGTCGGAGGGAATATCTGGTGGCCATTCTTTGTTGGTGCCGTGCTGATTGCCTTCCTCGTGTACTGGTATTACTCTCATAGGAAGGAGGCGCAGTAACATGGCACAGATCGCCGCCCTTATCTGGGACGCCATGGGCTGGTGCCCGATGCATGCTGCGCCACGGAAGCTGTCGCCTGAGCCGGAGGGGAGCGGGCACAAGACCCGCATGGCCGGTGACAGCGGGCCGGTTGCCCGCCGGTCTGCCCTATTCATGCGCCTGACCTGGGGCGTTGTCGTCCTCTCGTGGATCATTGCGTTTCTGGCCCTTCCGCATCTTCCGGAAGTCATCCCGATCCACTGGGGACTGCATGGCGAGGCCAACGGTTTTGCCGACAAGTTCTCCGGTATTCTCGGGCTGCCGGTGATAATCACGCTGGTCATGGTCCTCATGATCATCCTGCCCCGGTTCCGCTCCATGGAATTTTCCCTGGAAGCATTCCGGGACATCTATGCAATGCTCATCTTTGCCACGATTGCCATGATCTTCTCCATCGAGGTGATGGTGATCGCCTCTGCCATGGGTGTCGACCTGCCAATTGTTACCATCATATCTCTCCTGATAGGCTTCCTCTTCATCGCGATGGGAGGCTTAATGCCCCATATCGGGAGGAACACCATCATGGGGATCCGCCTTCCGTGGACGCTCGCTAGCGAAGAGGTATGGAACCGGACCCACGAGTACGGCGGCAGGATATTCATGGCTGCGGGAGTGCTGGTCGTACTCGGGAGCCTGGTTGCAGGGATCTGGGCAATGGCCCTGATGCTGGTCATTATACTCGGGTCAACCCTGTATATCTGCATCTGGTCGTACCGGCTGGCGAAGAGCGTACCATCACGGGACTTATAGTTCAGGTGCTCCCATGCGCCAATCGGTAACAGAAGATAACGCCGGTCCACGAATCATCCGAACAATCGCGGGAAAAAACGCATGAGAAAAGGGTTGACCTGCCCAACAAAATTTTTTTTATTTTTTTTTAGAAAAATCTCAAAACAATTTCCAAAACACTCC
>NZ_PIZH01000073.1 GCF_002835825.1 Methanoregula sp.
TTTTTGCAATGGCAAATTAATTCCCTTTTTCCTTTTACATGCTCGTTTAAATGCCTGGAACTAAACGGGATTAGAGAGTCCTCTATGGCAGTTTTGAGGCTGACCCCCTCTCCCCCTTTCGGACTGGCACACAACTGCGGTTTCTGGAAAGGAGGGGACTGGTCCTGATGGTAGATGATGACAATCATCTCACTGTGTGCCATCTATCAGTCTGAAAAAAGGGGGGGTATGAGGATGTGATGACTCCTGCCCTCGTCGTATCTGCGGGATCACGAGAGCGTTTTGTAGAGATACGTGATCCGCTGCAGGGCGGAGAGGTTCGTGCAGACCGCGATGATGATGACCGCTGCCCAGATGAACCCGGTGATGCCCCCGATGATCAGGACGAGGAATGTCTCGGGCCGGCCGAAGAACCCGACGCCTTCCAGGGGGTCGTCGATCTTGCCTTCGACTTTTTCCTTGTACCCGATCTCCGCGTATACCACCGGCTTGATGAACGTGTTCATCAGCGACCCGATGATTGCCAGCGTCACGACACCGAAGTCCGCTATCGGGGGAACCGCAACAAACTGGCTGATGATGGCGATCCCGGAGAGCCCGATGCCAAGAAGGGCGAGTGCGTCCACATACTTGTCGACGATCCAGTCGAAGACAGCGCCAAAGTTCGTGTGGGCGCCGGTCTTTCGTGCGACACTGCCATCAATGAGATCGAAGACTGCTGAGAGAAAGAGGGCGAGGGCGCCAAGAAGGAACTCACGCTGGAAGAAGAGGTATGCACAGAGAATGCCGGCGGCAAGGGAGAGGAGCGATATCTGGTTGGGCGTGATTTTCAGCCGCACAAAGAGATCTGCGACCGGCTCCAGGTACCCGATGAACCGGGGCCGGAGTGCAGTAATATTCATAGCTCAATTCATGGGAGGATGAACCATTAAAAGTTGCTCATACGAGACCCCGCGGGATCTCCCGCAGGTCTTCCTGCCGTGACGCATGGCCGCTATCGCCACGTTATTTATATCGGCCGCCCAATTATTCCGGAGACAAGAGGAATTGTATGACAGATCCAACCGACCGTCCGCACGTGCTGATGATGTCAGAGATTACGGCTGACGGCAAACTTACGCTCAAGAAGGGAGCCTCCTCCAAGATCCTGATGAAATACATGTCCCACGAGACCGAGATCCTGCTCCACAACACCCGGGCAGAATACGACGCGATCATGGTCGGGGCCAATACCATCCGGATCGACAACTCGTTCCTTACCGTGCGCTACGTCACGGGAAAGAGCCCTCTCCGGGTGATTCCCTGCAGCATGGCCGATATCCCCCTTGACGCAAACGTGCTGGGCCCCGATGCCCCGACCGTCATCGCAGTTGCGGAATCTGCGCCGCAGGACCGTGTGGACGCGATCAAAAAGAAGGGAGTCAATGTTGTCGTGGCCGGCAAAACGCATGTCGAACTCCCGCTTTTAATGAAGATCCTGCGCGAGAAGTTCGGTGTAAAAAAGCTCATGATCGAGGGCGGACCTACCCTGAACTGGCACATGCTTCACGACCGGCTCGTGGACGAGATCCGGCTCATCCACCTCCCCTTCATCGTTGGTGGCTCCGATACCCCGTCGCTTGTCGGCGGCATGCACATCAACGATGAGAGTGAGATGATCCGGCTCACCCTGAAGAAATACTACCTCTGTGGCACCAACCTCGTCTCGGAATTCGACGTGTTGTACGGGCGTGAATAACGGAGAAACCATGGACGAACACCCCCCCGATGGATCCTCATCGCCCGTTGAGCAGCCAGCCCCCGCGGTCCCGGCAGCTCCAGGAATGCCGGTGCAGGCAGCAGCTCCCGCCCCGGCCCCGCGGAAATGCCGGGGCAGCCTCATGTGGCTTGCGGGAGTCATCGCCGTTATCGTCCTTGTGCTCGCGATCCTTGTCGCTGTTTTTGTCCTGACGGACACGGACAACCGCGGCGTGAAAATCATCCGTATCGAGGGTACGCTTGCGACCGGTGCAGTATCAGACAAGGACAGTGCCGGCAGCGAGGCAATCGGTTCGCAGCTCCGGGAAGCGGCTGACGATCCCCTGGTCGAGGCCATCGTGCTCCGGGTGAACAGTCCGGGTGGGACCCCGTCGTCAGCGCAGGAGATCATCCGCGATCTTGACTACGCGAAGAGCAAGAAACCGGTGGTTGTCTCCATGGGGGACATTGCCACGTCCGCTGCCTACTACATCAGCGCCCATGCCGACCGGATCTATGCCAATCCCGACACCTTCACGGCCGGCGTGGGTGTCATCTGGGAGTTCTCCGATGTCAGTTCCTGGATGGAGAACGAGGGGTACAACCTCAGCGTGTACAAATCCGGCAGCAAGAAGGACATGGGCTCAACGGCCCGGTCCCTGACGGAAGATGAGCAGGCTTATGCGAGGAAGGTCGTCGATGACAGTTTCGAGACGTTCATCAGTGATGTCACGAGCCAGCGGGCGATCAACCGTGCCGATATCGAGGACGGGCGGGTTATCCGTGGCGCTGAAGCAATAAAGATGAACCTCGTGGATGAGCTCGGGAACCTCAACGATGCGATCGAAGGCGCAAAGCGGATAGCCGCGTCCCGGCGCTAGACCATCCGCACGGGATCCGCTTTCATGTACTCGCGGCAGACTGTTGTCGCGTAATGGCCAGGGGGGAGCGTGAACTTCAGGCAGACGTCCGTCTCCCCGGTGGAATACTCAATCTCTGTTTTGAGCGAGATCGGGCGGAACGCCCCTTCGAACTTCGTGCCGACAAAGCGCGAGGCCCGGGCAAAGTCGTCGGGCGTGATATTTCTCTCCGCAAGAAGTCCGTCCATGACCGGTTCATGGATGACGGGGCCGTTTTCGTTCCCGCGGCCGGGCATGAAGAGGGCGATGCTGCACCGGCCGCGCCGGATATGAATGGCAGCAGCCGCGGCGTTTGCGGCGGTTACCGTGTCGGTCCGGCCATTCGCAAAGACAAGATGGTCGCCCGGCACCGGTTCCGTGAGTGCAACCCCGTCGTCGAACCGCCGGCTTAAGGCACAGTTGAAGATATGCGACTGGAATGCCGAGACGAACATGGAGAGGAGCTTGGGCGGGAGCTCGCGGAGGGCACCGGCATAGTCGCCCGGGGTGTTGTGGAGGTGCTGGAGCATGGCCCGCTCGTAGTTCATCTGCACGGGAAACCCGCGGAGCGCTGGTGCCGGGTCACGGGTTTCAAGGAACGCGGTGCGGACTGCCCGGACATTTTCGTTCTCCGAAGGGAACGGGAGGCCGATGTAGGTGAGGACCGCCTGCTCGTAGTTGTCCCGTAATATCCATTCCCCGACCGCGTGGGTGACCGGGCGGATTGCGCCGAACCGCTGGAGGCCGAAGTAGTTGGGGACACCTTCGCGGACCGTCCCGGTTATTGCCTCCACCCGCCCGGCAAGGTCCGCCGGATCGGTGTCCCGGATCACCAGGAAAAACCGGTTCCCTTCCAGCTGGCCAAGGGCGAGGGCCTCGTTGGCGTTCCGCAGGGGTTCAAGGACAATGTCTTTCATCTGCACTCCCCGGACCTTCTCGGCGGTCACATCATAGATCGAGATCCACTGCGTGGTGATCGCGTTCCGGTCCTTGGTGCCGGCCCAGCCGATCCGGCGGTGGCTGATCCCCAGTCGTTTTGCGATCTCCTTGACCGCGTGCTGGAGTTCCCAGTTGGTCTTGGTCAACCGGCAGATGAGGAACGGGCCGGCGGTGCCACCCTTTCCCTCAAGCGGGATCTCCTCAACGAGAAAATCGGATGGCGTGGTGCGGAGCCTGCCGCCAATCCCTTCGGTGCTGCTCGCGTACCAGCGCATCCCGAGCTCGCGTTCAAGGGGCCAGGTGCTCTGTCTCATAACAGGGAGAGCGTTCCGGTGATCCGGTCAAGGTCCTCGCTCTTTGCCGGGCCAAGACCGAGCGCCGTGATCGTGCCCGGCGGGATCTCGGTCATGCCGGCGTCCTGGATCAGGGATGTCGAGATACCGTTCCGCTCGGCAAGCACCTTCAACTCGTACAGGGTCCGCTCATCGTTTGCTTTCAGCACGACCTTCTTCTGCCCCTCGGAGAGCCAGGCCTTCTGGAGCGCCTTGTCCGCGGCATTGTAGGCACCGATGGCGGCATGGCCGGCCTGGGCACACCGCTTGCCGCAGCTCATCTTGACATCGTTCCTGATGACCAGGCACTGCTTAAACCGGAATTCGGGCTCTTTAACCATTGGCGTATACTTGGTTTTTGCACGTCAAATAAGTATAGCAGGAAGGCAAACGATCGATAACAATGAATCCCTCTGCTATGCCAGTGAGAGAGCACTACGACCGTTTCCTGGCCGGCGAGTATGCCTGGATGGCCGGAGGTTTCGAGATCAACCTGGACCGGAACCGCCGCTTTTTCCACGAGATGGGCATTGTCCCGCGATCTTCCAATACCGCTCTGGACCTTGGTGCGGGCTGCGGTTTTGCGGCAATCCCCCTTGCAGAAGCAGGGTTCCGGGTAACGGCAGTGGACTTCTGCCGGCCGCTTCTGGACGAGCTGGTGCGCTATGCCCCGGATATTGTGACGGTGGAGGGGGATATCCTCGATTTCCCGCTCTGGGCCGGCAGGAACCCGGAACTCATCATCTGCATGGGGGATACGCTGACGCACCTGCCAAATGCCGGTTCTGTCCAAGACCTTCTCCGGCAGTGTTATGCAGAACTCGTGCCGGGCGGGAGGTTCATCCTTGCGCTGCGGGATTATTCACGTGAGGTTGAAGGAAGTGTTGTTGTCATTCCCGTGCAGAGGGAGCAAGACCGGATCTTTTTGTGCAGGCTTGAGTACCAGGCTGACCACGTCGGTGTGAAGGATGTCCTGTATTCGCGGGAGTCCGGGTCCTGGGAGCGGTCTTACGGGGAATACCGGAAACTCCGGATCGCTCCCGCCTTTCTCGAACGGGAACTGGAGCGTGAAGGGTTCCGGATTGAGAAAAATACTGTGGGTGAAGGGCATATCACGATGATTGTAATAAAAGAGTTGTGAGCAGGATGTGCGAGGGTTTTTCCCTCAACCCCGCGTACATCCGGTGAAAACCGATGGCCGACAACAATCCTCTGAACGAGGAAACAAACATTTTTGACAACCGGGCTGCTGCCTGGGACGACAAACCCCGGAGGGCAAAGCTGGCAGCTGATGTTGCACGGGCAATCTGTAACGCCGTGAAGATAACGCCGGAGATGGATGTGCTGGATTTCGGGTGCGGTACCGGACTTCTCACCCTCCAATTCCAGCCGCTGGCCAGGAGCGTTACGGGGATCGACAGCTCGAAAGGGATGCTTGCGGTCCTTGAAGAGAAGATCCGGGAGCAGGGGCTGACCAATGTCTCGGCACGGTGCATCGATCTGGAGAAGGGGGAGATTAAGGGCGGGACGTACGACCTCATCGTGAGCAGCATGACCTTCCACCACATACGCGATGTCCAGCCGGTTCTTGCAATCCTCTCTTCGCTCCTGAAGCCTGCTGGCACTCTCGCGATCGCCGACCTTGACAGCGACAACGGGAACTTCCACGACACACCGGAGGGTGTGTTCCACAACGGGTTCGACCGCTGTATCATGAAGAAGCATTTCGAGACCGCGGGGTTTGTGAACATCCGCAACCGGACCGCGGCAATCGTGCAGAAGGAATCTCCGTCTGGGGAGATCCGGCCTTTTACGGTGTTTCTCATGACTGGTAGAAAGGAGATGACGGTGTAAACCGGGTCTTGGATGGTTCTCATTGCACCGGGGAAAGGAATTGCTGGGTGTTATGGTGAAAATATGGTTGAGTAATGGGGATGCTGGCTTGAAAAAAGCTTGAAGATTTGGCTCCCATGAATATCTGTTTGGGATTGTATTAGTCAGGGATGGAGCCACGGGCGCTCGGGGTCTGTCGACCCTCGCCCCGTGGAGCATGGCGGTATCCCCACCGTGAAAAATTATTATGATGGGGTCGAGGGGGGCGATCACAGCAGGGAAATGGTATTCGTCAGAAAAAACAGGTTTTATTCCAGGTAGTCTTCCCGTACCGGGCAGAAAACTTCGATTGCCACTGAATCTTCATGGATCACGGCCGAGTGCTCAACGTTTCCCGGGATATTCCAGCTGTCGCCAGGCCGGATATCCGATTCCTCGTCATGGATCCGGAGGGTCATGTGTCCTGATACGAGATACCCGGTCTGTTCGTGCGGATGGGAATGCCGCGGGAGCTGTGAACCTTTTTTGAGCCGGAACTCGGCCATCAGGGTATTTGTTCCAAAGACAAGGGTCTTCTGCGTGATGCCGGGCAGCGACTCGCGGCAGCCGGTCTCAGTGTGGCGGGAGAACATGGGGGATCACGCTCCGGGTATTGGTCAACCGGATCGATAATGATAGCGTTACTGTTCCGGCATGGCGGGGACAGACCGGGTACGATCACTGGGTTTATGGAGATCCACCCGGAATACTCCTTGTATGGCAGGACCGGTGCCCATGGGATCTGACCCGATCATCCGCGTGGAGAACCTTGAGCACGCGTATGGCGATTTCCGGGCTGTGGACGGGATCAGTTTCTCGGTAAAGAAGGGCGAGATCTTCTCGTTCCTTGGCCCGAACGGCGCCGGGAAGAGCACGGCAATCAACGTGCTTATCACCCTCTTAAATCTCCAGAAGGGAAAGGCGTTCATTGCCGGGTATGATGTGAGCAAAGAGCCGCAGAAGGTCCGGGAGTCGATCGGGATCGTCTTCCAGGACATCACGCTCGACCGTGACATGACAGTCTGGGAACTCCTGGAGTTCCACGGACGGCTGTATAATATGCCGGTGAACGAGCGGCGGGATCGGATCGAGGAACTGTTAAAACTGGGCCAGCTCGATGCAAAACGGGACGAGCTGACAAAGAAACTCTCCGGCGGCATGAAACGCCGGCTCGAGATCGCCCGCGGGCTGATGACCCGTCCCGAGGGACTCTTCCTGGACGAGCCTACCATCGGTCTCGACCCGCAGACCCGGATGAGGATGTGGGAGTACATCCGGGGCGTAAACCGCGAAGGCACGACCATTTTTCTGACTACGCACTACATGGACGAAGCTGACCAGCTCTCGGACCGGATCAGCATCATCGACCACGGGAAGATCATTGTCACGGGGACACCGTGGCAGTTGAAGAATGCTCTCGGGCAGGATTTGATTTACCTGGAGACCGGGGACAACGGGAAGGCACGACAGCTGCTCGAACAGATGCCGGCAGTCCGCGAGATAAAGGAGAAGAGCAAAGGGATCGTCCTCATGGTGAACGAGGACGGGACAAAGGTCCTGCCTGGGATCATTGACACGTTGCAGGAAGCGGGCATCGCGATCACCACCATCAATCTGAAGAAACCGAACATGGACGATGTCTTTGTATTCTACACGGGAAAG
>NZ_PIZH01000074.1 GCF_002835825.1 Methanoregula sp.
GCTCCATCCTGTGATCCAAGATAATCTTTAGACATTGCTAAAATGAATTCTAGAAGTACGGATTGATAATGAAACCTTGCATTTGTGTCACTTCCACAGTCAACAGGATTATTGTAAAAAAAGTATTTACAGGCTGTCCATGCTGATGCCGGTGAAGTCCTGCGCCACCGACTTGATGTCCTTGACACCGAACGCGGTCTGGACCTTGTCGATCTCGATCTGGTTTGCAGCATCGCACATGTAATCCAGGATATCGACCGAGAGCTCCTTTTGGATCTTGCTCTTTTTGAGCTGGTCGACCAGGGAGGCCATTTTCTCGGGGGACTCCATGCGGAGTTTTGCAAGGCTCATGACACACATGTAGATCCGGGTAAGGTTCCGGTCGGTGCCGGTGATACAGTCAAAGAAGTTCCTGATCACCTGGGCCTGGTATATCTCTCCTCCTATCTTCTCCACCTCCTTCCTTCTCGTGGTAAATGACCTGTTCACATCTTCCCTATTTAAACATTGTGGGAAAACGGTCGTTTTTGCGCAGAAAAACCGATGAAAAACGGAGATTTTGGGAAAGAGCGGCCAGATTGTCTGACAATTGTATGACAATCGTCATACTGTCCCCGGAACCCGCCGCACCCGGTATTACTTTGCAGCGCTCACGATCTTGATGACGTCCCCGTTCTTCAGCTCGTGGTTCTCCTTGATCCGCATCTTGGTCTTTGCGTCCACAGCGTACAGGAAGCCCTTCCCGATCTCCGTGTGGACCTGGAATGCAAGGTCATGGGGAGTCGATCCTTTCCGCATCAGGAAGGCATCGGGCAGCACATCACCCTGCTTGTTGCAGTAGTGGTTCTCGTCTTCCACCGGATATACGACAATCATGTCGAGCAGTTCAAAGACCGCCCGGTTGATTGCCTGCTGGACGCCCGTACCCTTGCACTGCTTCATGACTTCTGCGATCTTTGTAAGGCCGGCCTTCTGGGGAGCGGAGAGGGTTACTCCTTCAGCCACACTGAACTCAGCATCGCCCGGCAGGTACCTGATCACCTTCGCTGCTGCTGCATTGCGCAGCGCAAGTTCCGATGCCGCGCTCGCAAAGGCCACCTTTGCCTCCGCAAGTTTTGCCCGGAGCGCTTCGGGCGCCTCGTCAAACTTGTTCCCGACAACGAGCATCGGCTTTGAGATCTTCACGATCTCCGCACAGAACGGGATGAGGTCATCCATGGTCGCGTGCACGAGATCGACTTTCAGGTCCAGTTCGATATCGCGCACATCCTCGTACGTGATGCCAAGGCCGGTGAACGTCTCCGCGATACTCATCTGGATGGCATTTCCCTTCCCCTGCGACTGGCGGAGGATATGGGACCAGTGCTTGCCGAGGATACCATGGACCCACATCGTCATCTCGTACCCGAGGAACTTCACATCCTCGGCCGGGTCATGGTTGCCCACCCCGACCGGGTTCCCTTCGCTGTCCGTGCCGCCGCTTGCATCGATGATGTGGAGGATCGCATCGGCCTGGCGGAGTGCATCGAGGAACTGGTTGCCAAGCCCCTTGCCCTTGTGCGCATCGGGGACGAGCCCCGCCACATCGATTAAGTTGACCGAAACAAACCGGTTCCCGTCAACACAGTGGCTGCACTTGACCTTGAGTTCGGTGCAGGCGCATTTCGTCCGCACGTAAGCGACCCCGAAGTTCGGGTTGATGGTGGTGAACGGGTAATTCGCAATCTCGGCATGGGCCATGGTGGCGGCCTTGAAAAACGTGGATTTCCCGCAATTGGGTTTTCCGGCAAGGGCAAGCGTGAGCATGGTTTCTTCCTCTCCATAGGCAGGTAACGATAAAACCGGAGAACACTCCGAAAGAATCTGACAAAGTTTTTCCCTGTGGCTTATTAAAAGGTACTTATGTCGTTTGTCCAGAAGAGAAGTTACTATTTCGATACGCCGGGCCCGGCCAATACGGAAGATGCTGCCCGGTTTTCCCTTGAACGGGCAAAGGAGTCGGGGATAAAGACGGTCATTGTTGCCAGCACATCGGGGGAGACCGCGCAGACCTTTTCGAAGGTACTGAAAGGATCCAGGATCCAGCTCGTAGTAGTCACCCACGTTGTGGGGTTCACGAAACCCGGTGAGTGGGAATTCTCACAGGATATTGCCGCGCAGTTGCAGAACGAGGGAGTGAAGATCGTTACCGGCACCCATGCCCTCTCCGGCCTTGAGCGGGCGCTGTCGCGGTCCCCGAAAGTCGGCGGGGGTTCCCGTACCGAGGCGATTGCCGAAGCGTTCCGCCGCACGGTCGCTGTCGGCCTCAAGGTCGCCGTTGAATGCGTGCTCATCGCTGCCGACCAGGGCGCAATCGGTGTCGCTGACGAGGTCATAGCCGTTGGCGGGACGATGAGCGGGGCCGATACGGTCTGCGTCATCCGCCCGGCCCACACCGCAAATTTCTTCGACCTCCAGGTGCGGGAGATCGTTGCCATGCCGAGGGCCCGGTAACCATGTCGGTGGCGGAATTCAAGGAGGCCTGCGGACTTCTCGTGCGGATGCCGGTCCTCTGGATACCCGGTGTAGTGGGGGGACTGTGCGCTGCCTTCATCTGGCTGCTCTTCATCCTGTCCGGGGCGTTCTTTGCCGGCAGGTTCGTGGTGATCACCGGCCTTATCGTGCTCTTCTTCATTGCCGGGAGCCTTTCGGTGATCCGGCAGAACGAAGGGGGCATGGGCGCGCTTGCCAGCGGCGGGCGCCAGTACTTCTTCCGCGTACTGCTCCCGCAGCTCGTGATACTCTTCATGATCCTGCTGGTCTTCGTCCTGGTCATGCTCACGCTCAACCTCATCGGGATCGCGTCCGACCCTGCCCTGCTGGTATTCCTCTCGTTTGGTGTCGCAATCCCAAGCATCCTCATGACGCTCTTTTCCGACACTGCCGCGGTCTTTGAGGACCGGAAGGTGTTTGAATCGATCCAGAGGAGTGTCGATATCGTAAGCCAGAACACCGGTAAGGTCATCTCCTTTGTCCTCATCTCGGCACTCGCAAGCGCTACCATCCTCTTCTCGCTGATGATCGTCTGGGAAGCCCTTCTCTTCGACAAACTCGAACCCCTCACCACCTATACCGAGGAACAGCTCCAGACATTCACACCCGACCAGCTCCTCACCATGATCGGGAGCGAAGGGACCTGGGTAACGGCCGTGGTCATCTTCCTTGCCGGACTCATTCTCATCCCGCTGCTCATGAGCTACAAGGCATGTACCTTCCGCAGGCTTGCCGGCAGCACCATCCTTATCCAGCAGGAGACCGGCGAATATGACAGCAAGGGACGCTGGTATAAGTACTAGTATACTCCTGTCGGTTCGGGAAAACGGATACGCAGGTCGTGTGGGCGTGTGGACCGCCCTGAAAAAATTCACAAATCCTAAAACCCGGTAATCTTTTTTATACCGGCATTGCGAGGTACAGCGCGACGGCGATGATCCCGCCGCTGACGGTTGCGGCAAAGTTCGTTCCCGCATTGCCTAAGAATCCCTTGTTCTCGAGCGTTGCCCCGACAAGGCTGTCAACATTTGTGCCGATAAAGGCGGCCAGCGAACAGGCAACCAGCATCGGGAGCGTTATTACGCCGAGCAGGAGCGCGGCACCCGAAACTATGATACCCCCCGCCAGTGCAACCAGCTCGCCTACCAGCGTGACACCGCCATTTGTCCCGACAGGAACCGGTTTCAGTGTCGTGATCATGCGGGGAACACCCCCGGTCATGCCGATCTCGCTTGCCAGGGTATCCGCGGCAGCGGTGGCAACACATCCCACGTAGAGGACAATAAAGATGGGGTCCTGGAACACACCAAAAAGGACTGCCGCAGCAGTTCCCGCGATGCCGTTGGCAAAGACATTCCGGTAGCCCCGTGCACCGCTGTGGCCCTGCTCAACGCCGATCCGCTTCTTGTACTCGTACTTGTACTTC
The DNA here is from genome assembly GCF_002835825.1 of Methanoregula sp. Classification (GTDB taxonomy): domain Archaea; phylum Halobacteriota; class Methanomicrobia; order Methanomicrobiales; family Methanospirillaceae; genus Methanoregula. The sequence goes on from NZ_PIZH01000074.1 coordinate 3,959, forward strand.
GTTGCGATCGAACCAAGAACGAAGAAAACAATCATGATGACAAGCCAGAGGGGGGTCGTGAAGACGAGAAGGATGATGCCGACAAGCGCAATGGAGAAGAGCCCGGAGAGGTCGGCTGTCTTCGACCGGTAGGCAAAGTAGGCAAACGTGAACGCGGCAATAACGGCCATCACCACAACCTGGAGGTCGGCCTGGTAATTGAGTTCCTGGATCAGGAGCATGGTCATTGCCGTCCCGACTCCTTCGATGACCAGCGAGTCCTCGTATTTTAAGAGGATTACCTTGAGGAGGACGGCAGCAATGATCCCAAAGATGATGGTCAGGATCGCGGACTCGTTGAGGTACACCATGACGAGCACGCCGGCCCATGCTGTCGAGATGATGTAATACAGGTAGGTGTTCAGGTCGTCAGCACCGCGCTGGAAGGCCAGTTCACCCAGCACGATCATGGCAAGCGTTGTGGCAAAGACAAAGAACGGGAGGAGCCCGACACCATAGAGCGCGGCAAGGGCGCACATTGTGTAGGTGAGGTATTTTGTGGCAAAAAACCGCCAGAGGATAAGCGAGAAGAGGATGACGACAAGCGCCATCAGCCACGCCGGTTCCAGGTACGGCCCAAGGAGCGTGACTCCACCGACCAGTGCCGCTGCATAGCCGAGGCCCCGTTGTCGCTGCATTGGACAGTCATTTGTCTTCAAGCAAAAAGAGTTTTATTGTGGTGCATTCCTGCAAATCCGATCAGTATATTTCTATCAACGATCAACCTTCACCTCACATGGTGTCATCTGATCAACTTCCCAAAAACTATGATTTCGCCGAAGTGGAGGAGCGCTGGAGGAACACCTGGCGGGACGAGGACAACTTTTTTGATAAAAACTCGAAGAAACCGCAGTTCATCATCGATACCCCGCCACCCTACCCCACCGGGAACTTCCATATCGGCAATGCGCTGAACTGGTGCTACATCGACTTCTTTGCCCGCTACAAGCGCATGAAGGGTTTCAACGTGATGTTCCCGCAGGGTTGGGACTGCCACGGCCTTCCCACCGAAGTGAAAGTCGAGGAGCTCAACCACATCACCAAGAACGATGTCTCCCGCGAGGAGTTCCGGAGGATGTGCCGCGAGCTGACCGAGAAGAACATCGCGGCAATGCGTATCACGCTCCGCAAGATGGCCTTCTCGACCGACTGGTCGAACGAGTACATCACGATGACACCGAAGTACTACAGCAAGACGCAGCTCTCCTTTTTGCGCATGCTTGCCTCGGGCTACATCTACCAGAGCGAGCACCCGGTCAACTACTGCACCCGGTGCGAGACCGCGATCGCGTTTGCCGAAGTCTCCTACGATGACCGGGAGACCCAGCTCAACTACTTCGATTTCGACGGCGTGGAGATTGCAACCACCCGGCCCGAGCTTCTTGCCGCCTGCGTGGCGGTCGCAGTCCACCCAAATGATGACCGCTACCACAAGCTGAAAGGCAAGTCCATGAAGGTCCCGCTCTTCGGCCACGATGTCCCGGTCGTACAGGACGAGGCAGTCGACCCCGCGTTCGGTTCCGGCGCAGTCATGATTTGTACTTTCGGTGACAAGCAGGATGTCCACTGGTGGAAGCAGCACAACCTTGACCTGAGAAAAGCGATCGACCGCCAGGGCAGGATGACCGCGATTGCCGGGAAATACCAGGGTCTTGACACCACGGCCTGCCGCACGGCAATCCTCGACGATATGAAGGCAAAGGGCATCCTGCACCGGCAGGAGAAACTCGCCCAGCGCGTGGGCACCTGCTGGCGCTGCAAGACCCCGATCGAGATCCTTTCCGAGCGCCAGTGGTTCGTCAAAATCAAGCCCGACGAGATCCAGAAGGCAGCGCACCAGATAGCCTGGTACCCCGAGCACATGCTCCGCCGGATGGAGAACTGGGTGGACCAGATGGAGTGGGACTGGTGCATCTCCCGTCAGCGGATCTTCGCAACCCCGATCCCGGTCTGGTTCTGTAAGAAATGCGGCGAGATGACCGTTCCGGACGAGAAGGATCTCCCATGCGATCCGACGCTCACGAAACCAAAGCATCCGTGCAAAAAGTGCGGCAGCACCGAGTTCGAGGGCGAAGTCGATGTGCTCGACACCTGGATGGACTCCTCCATCTCGGTCCTGAACGTGACCCACTGGGACGGCAGCGGAAAACCGCCGTACTTCCCCGCCCAGATCCGCCCGCAGGGCCATGACATCATCCGCACCTGGGCGTTCTACACGATCCTGCGTTCCGTCGCCCTGACCGGCAGCAAACCGTGGGACCAGATCCTGGTCAACGGCATGGTGCTGGGCGAGGACGGCTTCAAGATGAGCAAGAGCCGGGGCAACATCATCGTCCCCGAAGATATCCTCGTCAAGTACGGCGCCGATGCCCTCCGCCAGTGGGGCGCTATGGGCGCTGCCACCGGCTCCGATATCATGTTCAACTGGAACGACGTGGTTGCCGCATCCCGGTTCCAGACCAAGATGTGGAACATCACGAAGTTCGCCCTCATCCAGCTCGAGAAGGGCGGCTTTGACAAGAACACCGAGATCACGGCGCTCGCGGACCGCTGGCTGCTCGTCCGGCTCTCGGACACGATCGAAGCGGTCACTACTGCAATGGAAGAGTACCAGTTCGATGTCGCGCTCAAGGCCATCCGCGAATTTGCGTGGGACGTCCTTGCCGACAACTACATCGAGCTCGTCAAGGGCCGGCTCTACCAGCAGGACGGCTCCCGGGCCGGTGCCTGCCTCGCCCTCCACACCGCGTTCGACTCCCTCTGCCGGATGCTCGCCCCGTTCATCCCCTACTTTGCCGAGGAGTGCTACTCGTACCTCAACCCGGGCCAGAGCGTGCACAAGCAGCCCTGGGTCAGCTTCACGTATGACGACGATGCGGCAAGGAAGGAAGGCAACACGCTCGTCCAGGTTGTTGCCGAAGTGCGGAAGTACAAGCACGACAACAACCTGGCCCTCAACGCCCCGCTCGGCAAGGTGACAATTTATGCGCCGCACTCGGTCAATGACGAGGGCGACACCGGGCGTACCATCAATGCCGATGTCCACTGGCGCACCGATGTGGCAAAGCTTGACCGGGCTATAACCGACATCGACTTCAACCGCTCGGTCGTGGGCAAGACATTCCGGAAGGATGCGCAGGCGTTCATGGACGCGGTGAGAGCGTTGTCTCCTGCTGAACTGGAGAAGCCGCCGAAGACAATCAAGATCAATGGTGTCGAGACTCCGCTGCCGGCCGATGCGTTCACGCCCAAGTTCTCCTACATGGAAGAGGGCGCAAAGGTGGATGTGCTGACGGTGGGCGATGTCATTGTGACGATTGCGAAGAAGGAATAAATTTTCTCTACCGGTTTTTTTTCAATTTGAAAATTATGAGGCAACCC
>NZ_PIZH01000075.1 GCF_002835825.1 Methanoregula sp.
GGGAGCCGTTTGCCCAGGCCGGGCCGCTCGCAGATGTGGCAGAGCGGATCATTGATGCAGGGCTCACGGTTGTCACCTATTCCGGTTACACGTTTGAACAGCTTATCTCATGCCGCGATCCGGAGTATGGCCGGCTGCTCGCGGCAACGGACCTTCTGATTGCCGGCCCATATCGTCAGGACCTTGCTTGCAGCGACAGGTACCGGGGATCGAGAAACCAACAGCTCATCCCTCTTTCCGGAAGGCTCGCACCGGAACTATTCCTTCCTTCACAGGCCCAGGAACATGCCGTGGAATTCAGCATCGCACCTGACGGAACGATCACCACAACGGGATTTCCTCCTGACAGCATGGTGAAACAGATGGCTGCACAGTGCAGGGGGGTGTAAGAGAAATGTCGCATTTCAGCCGTATCAGGACAACGTTCCGGCACCGCGAAGCACTCGTGCAGTGCATGCAGGAGCTCGGGTATTCGGTGGAGACCGATACGACCATCAAAGGATACCATGGTCTTCACAACGTGGATATCGCTGCACGGAAGAGCGGCGGGTATGCCCTCGGGTTCGTGAAGAACGCGGACGGTGTATACGATCTCGTGGCCGACTGGTGGGGCGTCAATGGTAAAAGCGAGCAGAAGATAGCAGAGGAGCTGAAACGACAGGCCGGCGCCATCCAGCAGGAGTATGCAAAGAAGATGGTGCTGGAACAGGCCCGTAAGGAGGGCTTCGAACTGGTCTCTGAGAAGAACGAACAGGACGGAACGGTGCAGCTTGTGGTCCGGAGGTGGAGGTGAGACCATGCAGATTGCTGAACCTGACTTTTCCCGCAGGCTGAATATCTCGCTGCGGGCCCGCGTCACCCTGATCGTTGTCATCACACCCGAGGAGGAACGGGCAGTGTCCGGGATCCGCGAGGTATGCGAGTCCTGGGACCCCCCCCGCCAGTGCATTGCCTGGGACTGCGTAGGTGGCTTCTCCGTGCTTGCCGGTCCAAAAACCTTTCCTGGCCAGTCCCGCGACGCGCTCGCGGCGCTCGACGACATGGTCAAAACCGGGGAAGACGCGGTCGTCATCTTAAAGGACTTCCATGAGTACTGGAACAATCCGCAGGTGAAACGCCGGATCCGCAACTTCTCTCAGGAGTTCCGGTATAACCGGAGGACAATCGTGATCCTGACTCCGGCAACACGCGTCCCGGACGAGATCCGCGACGAGGCGGTGATCGTCCACTTCCCTCCTCCGAACGCTGCCGAACTCTCCGCAGATCTTGATACCCTGATCACAACGAGCGGGATCACCTGCTCGCTCACCACGGGGGGCCGCGAGAAGATCATCCAGGCCGCGCTTGGCATGACGCTGAACCAGGCACGACGGGCATTCTCGAAAGCGATCGTTGCACACGGCAGGCTCGATGACCGCGACATTGATGCGATCATTGCCGAGAAAAAGGACATCCTCAGCGCTTCGGACGCCCTGGAGTTCTATAGTTATACCGAAACACCCGAGAATGTCGGAGGTCTTGCGGTGCTCAAGGAATGGCTGGTCCTGCGCGAGCGGGCGTTCACGCAGGAGGCGAAAAACTTCGGCCTTCCGGCCCCCAAGGGAATTGCCCTCATCGGCATCCCGGGTACCGGAAAGAGCCTCACGGCAAAGATGATCGCCGATATCTGGCATCTCCCACTCCTCCGGCTTGACGTGGGATCGCTTTTCGGGAGTCTTGTCGAGGAATCCGAAGAGATGACGCGACGCGCCCTTGCCCTCGCCGAGACGATCAGGCCGTGCATTCTCTGGGTGGATGAGATCGAGAAGGCATTTGCATTCGGGAGCGGCGACGCCGGGACAAGCCAGCGGGTCTTTGCCCACCTGCTGACCTGGATGCAGGACAAGACCTCCCCCTGTTTTGTCGTGGCAACGGCAAACAACATCGCAGCGCTCCCGCCGGAACTTCTCCGGAAAGGCCGGTTCGACGAGATTTTCTTTTTAGATCTCCCGACCTTCGAGGAGCGGCGCGAGATCTTCTCAGTCCACTTACGGAAGCGCAAGTGCATCCCGGCAGAGTTCGACCTCGAGACTCTTGCCCGGGAGAGCGACGGGTATGTCGGAGCCGAGATCGAGCAGACTATTATCGATGCCATGTACCGGGCATTCAGCGAGAAGATGCGCAGGGTCACGACAGAAGACATCCTCACCTGCATGCAGGCACAGGTCCCCCTCTCGGTTTCCCAGCGGGAGACGGTTGCAGCGCTCCGCACCTGGCTTGCGGAAGGGCGTGCCCAGTCGGCATCCCGGGTGACCATGTCCCGGGTACCGATCAATGGAAAGACGATTGCACTGGAGACATTTGTCCACGAGCGCCCGTAAGGGAATGAACACATGAGGTCCGTCGCCACGCTCCCCGTTTTCGGCCCACTGCTCCTCCGGCGCGAGGCAGGAAGACAGTCCCGGAACCTCCGTAACGGGGATTTGTCCGCCATCGGAACACTGGCAGGCATTGCAGCGACCACAGAAAACAAGGGAGCACGGCGGATTGTATGGGAGAGCCTCCTTTCACTCGCGAGCCATGATGCCATCGATGCCCTGTGCAATGAGGCATTGTTGCGAGAGGATCCATTCCTGCGGGATCTTGCTCTCGAAAAGGGGTGTACTCCCCATGCTCCCGGAGCAAAAGCATTGTTCCTGTATCTTTCCGGACAGGACGAGGCATTCCTCCGGTTCGATCCGGAGGACCATCATCCAAAGCTTGCAGAGGGGTATGCAAAGGCGTCAGCACGGATCCGGTCTCACGCGCTCCATTATGCCGCGGAAATTGCTTGCAAAACCCGGGGGAACATCCTCGCCCGTGCACTCTTGGGAAGAGAACTTGACGGTGCTGCGGAGGACTGGTCGTACGGGGAATGGGAACTTGTCATGAAAACGCTTGCCTGCGATGCATCCTGGGACCTGCTCTGGAGATTCGTACGCATGGCACCGCCGGCCCTCTCCCGTTCAGCGCTCGATACCATGAACCGTGCAGGCTGGCACCCGGGAGGCGATGACCGGCAGGTCTTTGAGGAACTCGTCGCTCACCTGCCAGATTCCTGGAAATGCCCCGTGCTGGAAAAGTCGCTCAGCTCCCATGAGGTAGTGGACAGCCAGGTTCTGCGCCTCTCGTTCTCCCGGGACAGCACCCTCCTTGCCGCAGGATCGTGCGATGGCTCCGTTAGCGCCTGGAACGTCGGGTCTGCCCGGCTCCTCGGTTCCTGCACTCCCGGTACCGGGTCCCCGCATTTCCTTGCATTCTCTCCCGACAATACCCTGCTGTTTGCCGGGGGCGACAGGGGCACACTGCATGCAACCACCCTCTCCGGTGAGCCGGTATGGACCTTTAACGATCCTTCTCATCCCATCAACTGTGCGATCCTCTCGGCCAGTGGCGAGGAGATCCTTGCCGGGGACAGGGGAGGGGACCTTGTTTGCATAGGATGGAAAACCGGGGCCGTCCGCATCTCTGCGCCCTGTCACCCCTCTCCGATAACCGCCCTTGCCGGGATCACGGGGGAACAACTGGCAACAGGCCATGCTGACGGAACGGTCTGTTGCCTTGGTGCGCTGACGGGGGAGGTGCTCTGGTCGGTCACAGGAACAGGTGACCCTGTCCGGGCACTTGCCTTCTCTGAAGAACGTGGTGACCTCCTCGTGATCCGTGGTCACGCTCTTCCGGTCTGCCTGTCCGGGCAGAACGGGAACCTGGTCCGGGCATTTACCCGGCACAACGGCACGGTATCCTGCTCTGCCATCTCGAGGGGATGCGGGACCTTTGTTGTTGGCGGGGATACGAACGTGCTCCGTATCTGGCACGCGGGGGAAAATCCGGCCTTGGAAATTCCGCTCTTCAACAGGATACCGTCCTGTTGCGCGATCACGCAGGACGGGACCTGTCTCATTGCGGGCTGTAATGATGGTACGGTGTTCTCGTTTCATCTTCCCGACGGAACGAAGACTCGGGAGATCCGTGCGTACCGCCGACCGGTGAGTGCCTGCTCCCTTTCTCCGGATGGAAGACTCCTTGCCCTTGCAGGCTGGGATGGGACCGTCTCCCTGAGAACTGTCCCGGATGGGGAACTCCTGCGTACCCTCAGGCGCTCCGCCGGGGCCGTCACGTCCCTTGCGTTCTCTGAGAGAGATTCCAGTATCCTTGCCGGAACCACGGATGGAACCGTCCGGCTGTTCTTCCCAGGAAGTGGTACGACAGGGAGGTGTATCGATCTCTATACCCCGTCATTACGAACGATCGCAGCAAGCCCCGATGGCACAGTTCTTGCCTGTGCCGGGAAAGAGCCCGGCTTCCGGTTCTGGGATATCAGATCCGGAAGCCTCCTTGCGACCTGCAGCGGGCTGAAGACCAGCGTGCGGTGCCTAGCATTCCTTCCGAATGGGAAGACCCTCATCACCGGCGGGTGGGACGGCCGGGTCCGGCTCTGGGACGTCCCATCCGGGACGGCAAAAGAGGTATGCAAAGGTCATACCAGCACGGTCACCTGTTGTGCTGTGAGCCCGTCGAGTGAGCTGTTCGCGACTGGTAGCAATGATACAACCGTCCGTATCTGGTATACCGGGGGTAACGGGGATAGCAGAGAACCGCTTGTTCTCCGCGATACGGGAAAGGAAGTATCCTGTTGTACCATCTCCCCGGATGGCACACTTCTTGCAGCGGCCGGGGCAGATCCCGTGATACGGCTGTATCACCTGCCAGACGGGGCACGCACATATGATATCCCGCAGGTTCCGGGGATCCCCACAGCGCTCTCCTTTACGAGTGACGGCCTTTGCCTTGCTGCGGGGTATAAAAACGGGACGCTGGCATTCTATTCCTTGCATTATCGTACCCTGATCCGGGCGCTGCCCGCCCATACCGGGGCAGTGACTGGGATTGTCAGTATTCCCGAAAAGGATCAACTCGTAACCAGTGGTGAGGACGGGCGAGTCTGTACCTGGAGGATTCCGTTTCTCCGGCCCCTTTGCCACGCAACGTTTGGAGACCTGGAGCTTGCACAGGAACAAGCCCAGGGCACTGATGCAATGGCTTCCCCGTGGAGTTTTCTGTACCGGCTCCTTTCTCTCCGGTTCCAGGACGAGATCGAACTCTGCCCGGTCTTTCTCGATGCCGGGGCGCTGGATATCCAGATTGTCGGGTGAGACGGAGGGCAACAGGAGATGAACTCACAGGAACCTGCACCCATTCTTGGCGTGGATTTCGGGGACGGGGCTATTGTCTGCGGGAGTATGCTGCAGAACGGGAGCGGATTTTTTACCCATGCCTTTCCCGGCTGGTCGCAGGAGAAAAGGGGTACGGGAACATCAGGGCCAATATACCAGGTACCGACCCTGATACGGTATCGTGATGATAATGGCCATGATATCGGTGACGAGGTCGTGCGGGGGGCATATGCCGAACACCCGTCAACGGCACGATGGATCCGCAGTTATCTGCTCGAAGAGAGCGGGGCCCTGATCGCGGCTGGTGAGGAGCACGGAGTAACATTCCGCGATGCTGCGTGTGACCTCCTCGATGCAGTCCTTGGGAAGATCGTGACCGGGCACAAGAACATTCGTTCTGTTGTCTTTTCTGTTCCGGAAGATGCACCACGCTGGTACGGGGACTGGCTTTCAACGATCGCCCATGCTGCAGGAATGACCACCTGCCACACCGTCACAGAATGTTCAGCAGCAGCGGCCGGCTATGATCTGGACATCGGCACAGGACGGGCATTTCTCCTCTTTTCCTGTGACGAGACGGCACTCAGCCTCCGTATTGCGAGGAACAACGGGTCGGTGGACAGCACAGGGATAGAAATGATCGGGTCTGCCCGGGCAGATACCGGATCAGGGACGCTGGATGGCTGGATAGCGAGGGAGATCCTGGGAAAAAGCCATCTGGCCGGTTACGGGAATCAGGGGAAACTCCGGTACAATACAGCCCTTGCCTGCGTCCCCCGGGTCGTGCAAAACCTTGCCGGTAACCATGAAGCCGTCGCGGAGTTTTCTGACCCGATTTCAGGGAGGCCAGTCGCCGTCAGGATAACAGCCGATGACATTGTCCGGGTGTTTACCGACAACGGGCTTCCCGCGATCGTTGACGATGTGATCCGTCGTGCACGCGGGATGGCACTGGCGCGGGGATACACAGAGACCGCACCTGCTGCGGTCCTGATGACCGGACGGGGATCTATGCTGCCTGCTGTACAGGCACTTGTCCGGGACCGGTTTTCCGGAATACCCGTTCTCTCGGATCATCCGCTCGATGCCATTGTTCGGGGTGCATGCCTGTTCCGCTCCCGCATGAGCAGTTCAGATCGCATCCGGAATAACTACGCGCTCCGGTACTGGGACCCGACCGCGCGGGAACACCGGTACCGTTTCCTCGTGCACAGCGACGCACGGTTTCCCAGCGCCGGGCAGGTCGCCAGGATCACGATCAGTGCCGCCTATGACGGGCAGGCACGACTTGGCCTCTCCCTGTATGAGATTGGCAGGGACGGGAATGGAACTGGGCCGGTCCTCGAACTGGTCCAGGACCCTGCCGGCGGGGTCCGTATTGCCGCGCCCGAGAAAGACGCGGACGAGGAGAGCAGGCCAAGGCTCGTGAATGGCACCATAGCGACACTACTGACCGCCGATCCCCCTTGCGTGAAAGGTGAGCCCCGGTTCGAGCTGACATTCAACATCGATCGTGAGAGACAACTCTGCCTCACGGCTCGCGACCTCATCACAGGGACGATTATCAAAAGGGATGCACTGGTGCACCGGTTAACATAACAGGAGGAAACGTATGGACCTGCAGGAAATGGAAATTGCTATTGATAAGGAAGGAAGGATTCAGGTGAAGGTGAAAGGGGTGCAGGGCACCGGATGCCTTGCACTAACAAGGGAACTGGAAAATGCCCTGGGGATTGTCGAAGACCGGGAATATACCGCGGACTATTACCAGCAGGAGACAGGTGTTCACGAGCACCGGACACTGAAATCCCGGTAATATCCCGTTGAACACCGGTCCATTCCCTATCGTCATAACGGGAAGCAGCCGCAAAAAAACTCAACAAAAATTCTCCGTGATGAAGATTGCATTGTCTGAAGCGAATGCAACACCTATCCCCTCCTGCTGGAAGTGGTAATCAAGGATATTATTCCGGTGCCCCTCGCTGTTCATCCACCCATTGACTACTTTATTTGCGATATACTCCTCCGTGCTCCATTGATATTCTGTCTGCATGACAGTCCCGTTGGGCGCTACGAGGTTCTTGTAGGTATCATACCGGTAGACCATGGCGATATTCTCGGAGATTCCTTCGGTATAATAC
>NZ_PIZH01000076.1 GCF_002835825.1 Methanoregula sp.
GGCAATGACCGAGTACAGGTCTTTCCAGTTCGACCGCCCCAAAACCCGCTCCGCCTCGGTCCCGGGCATCAGCATCTCACCGTCGGTTGTAATGTATCCCTCGTCGATGAGATGCCGGATCAGCTGTTCCAGCTCCGCTTTCCGGATCCCGGAAAATGCCGGCCGGGCAAGAAGGGTTTTGATCAGGGTTCCCCGCCCCCTACGCCCGCCATGCAAGGCGAGAAAGAGCTGCTGGAGCAGGACATTGAAGGGGCGCTCCGGCGGGTGCAGGCCCTCGACCCTGCGGTCGATGGCGCACTCGATGATAGCACAGCTGCAGAGCAGCTGGCAGGGGGTTTCCAGCACAAAGACAACAAACGCCGGCCGTCCCCGCCTCCCGCTCCTGCCCATCCGCTGGAGAAAGGACGATACGGTATCCGGGGGGCCCACCTGCACCACGACATCCAGGTCGCCGATGTCGATCCCGAGCTCGAGCGTGCTCGTACAAATGATGCAGGCCCCCTCCTCGGACAGGAACGCATCCTCGGCCGTCTTTCGCATCTCCGTTGAAAGAGACGAGTGATGGATGTGAAGGTTCCGTACCCGCCCGGAGAGAGCTTCCATGAGGTGCTCAGCCCCACTCCGGCTGTTGACAAAGACCAGCGCCTTTCTCCCGGCAAGGACCCGTACCAGCGCACTCGTCCGCCGGTCCTCGTCCGGCTCGATGATGAACGAGAAGTGTTTTTCTTTTGGTGCCAAGGCGACCTCGACCAGTTCCTGACCCAGCCTCCCGCCCGAGAACCAGGAGAGGATCTCCTGCGGGTTCCCGGCCGTGGCAGAGAGACCGATCCGCTGGATCTTCCGCCCGGCAAGTTCGTCAAGCCGGTCCAGCAGCACCCTGAGATGGACGCCCCGGTCGGTCTCCACGAATGCGTGGAGCTCGTCGACGATGACAAAACGCACCTGCCGTAGGTCCTGTGAGAGTGTTCGCTCCTGGAGGAGGACCTCGAGCGACTCGGGTGTGATCATCAGGAAATGGGGCGGCTCCCCTTTCCATGACCTCCCCCCTTTTTTGACATCGCCATGCCATTTCATCACCGACAGCGATGCCGGCAGGCAGAATGCCGAGAACCGTTCTTCCTGGTCATTGATCAGCGCCTTTAAGGGCGCGATGTACAGGCAGGCTACCCCGGGCAGGCCCTGCTTCAGGACCGCATCCATCACTGGTATCAGGGCGGCCTCGGACTTTCCCCCGGCAGTAGGGGCGATGACCAGCGTGTCGTTCCCCCCTGAGATGGCGACACAGGCCCGCTCCTGCACCTCGCGGAGCTCCGACCAGCCAAGCCGCTGTGAGAGCACCTGCCGGAGGGACTCGTGCAGGCTGGAGAAGACGGATGCCACGGTTGTACCTGAAGGATGGTTATGCCTCCACCGATAAGGTCTTTTGCGCGGGCTTGCGATTTCGTGCTACAACATAGCATTGTACAGGGATGTGCACCAGCGTATCATTGAAAACCGTTAAATAGAGTGGTCTTCAGATTTAGATCCGGTAAACAATGAGGTCGCAAAGGGCTTGTTCTACTGTTTCTTTCATGAGCCCGTGCTACGCATTCTTCTTTAGATAGGGGACCGTCGTTCTGTTTGGTCCCCGTGTATTGTCGCAATGAAGAGTTTACCAGAGGTTTTTCTATGCTCTTTGGAATTCCTGATTTACAGATAGTGCTCGGCTATGGGCTGTCCATCGGATTAGCCCTGGCGTGTATCGTGTACGGCTGGCTGTACTGGAACGAGGGGGACGGCGGTAATGGCAGTTAATACGCTGACGATGACGGCGCTGGTGCTCATCTACCTTGCCGCCACCCTCATCATCGGCTACCTCGGGTACAAGAAGACGAAAAGCTCCGAGGACTACCTGGTTGCCGGGCGGTGCAGCCATCCGGTGATCATCGCCCTGTCGTATGGTGCAACATTCATCTCCACGTCCGCTATCATCGGGTTCGGGGGACAGGCGGCAAACCTCGGCATGAGCCTGATCTGGCTCACGGTGCTGAATATCGGTGTCGGTATCCTGCTCGCGTTCGTCCTCTTCGGCAAGAAGACCCGGGAGATCGGCCACCGCCTTTCTGCAGTCACGTTCCCGGACCTGATGTGCAAGATCTACAAGTCCCCGGTCCTCCAGTACATTGCCGGGTTCATCATCGTTGTCTCGATGCCGCTGTATACTGCTGCGATCCTCATCGGCGGAGCACGGTTCATCGAGCCCACGCTCGGGATCGATTACACGACAGCCCTAATCCTCTTTGCCGTCATCACCGCGGGGTATGTGGTCTTTGGCGGGCTGATTGCCGTTATGTATACCGATGCCTTCCAGGGGACCATCATGCTGATCGGTATGACCGTCCTGCTTGCGCTCACGCTGGTGGCTGTCGGGGGATGGACCACCGGGGCGACTGCTCTCACCAATATGGCTGACCTTGTGCCCAAGGCCCTTGCGAGCCAGGGCATGACCGGCTGGACAACGATGCCGGAACTCGGTTCTCCCATCTGGTTCACGGTCATCACCACGCTTGTCCTCGGTGTGGGTATCGGCGTGCTCGCCCAGCCGCAGCTCGTGGTCCGGTTCATGACGGCAAAGGACAACAAGTCGCTGAACCGGGCAATCCTCGTCGGGGGGCCGTTCATCCTGATGATGACCGGTGTCGCCTTCACGGTCGGTGCGCTTTCCAACGTGTACTTCTACCAGACCTCGGGCAAGATAGCGATTGATGCTGCCGGAGGAAATGTGGATGCCATCATGCCGCTCTTCATCAACCAGGCCATGCCCGAGATCTTTGTCGTCATCTTCATGTTAACGCTCCTCTCGGCAGCCATGTCCACGCTCTCCGCCCTGTATCATGCCATGGGAACGGCTCTGATCTGCGACCTCTGGGGCCGCGGAAAGGAATGTGCCCTCTCCTTAAAGGCACACCAGGCGGGGATCGTCATCATGATGGTCCTCTCAACAATCCTGGCCTTGCTCATGCCTATCAGTATCATTGCCCGGGCCACCGTCATGTTTATGGGGCTCTGCGCCTGCGCCTTCCTGCCGGCCTTTGCAGTGGGAGTCTATGCTAAGGCACCGTCGACCAAAGCGGCGTTATACAGCATGGTCACCGGCGCTGTCGTCTGGTTTGTCTGGACTGCGTTCTTCCATGCAGCGGAGGCAAAACCTCTGGGCCTCTGCCAGGCACTCTTCGGCAAGGTCACGCTCCTTGGTGCACCGTGGACCGCGGTGGACCCGATCGTGATTGCGCTCCCGATCTCACTCATCGTCATGGTGGTCATGCAAGTGCAGGCCGGAAAGGCACAGCCGGCTGCTACAGCCGTATAAGCGGGAAAACCGTACCGTGGGAGCGCCCGGCTTACGGGCTCCCTTGGAGAAACTTTTTTTGCCGGCACACTGAAGAGATAACCATGGAACTCGCACACCAGAAGTGCACCACGTATAAAGCAGGATCCCCCCCTCTCACAAGAAAGGATACCCTCGAATATCTTGCACAGGTGCCGGGCTGGACCTTGAAAAACGGCCACATTTCCAGAACCTTCACGCTGGCTGATGCATCGGCCTGCATCGCGTTTTTTGGCGAGATTGCAGCCCTCGCAACCGAGGAGGGGCATTTTCCGGATATCTGCATGCGGGAGTCCCGGTATGTCGATGTCTCCCTGTATACCTATCCTGCAGGCGGGCTCACCCTGAACGATTTCATCATTGCTGCCCGGCTCAATGCGAAAGACACCGCACAATAAGACACTTCTTTTTGATAGGATTTTTTGACTGGATTGGTTACGCGGGAACAACCAGATCCAGCTCAGGTTTTTCAAAATAATTTCCGGTTTGAAAATTTTTTCGCGTGAAAAAAATCCGGAATGAAAATCTGCCCCTGTCCGACCCCCCTTGGCTTCGTGTGGAGGGGATTTTTGGAGATTTAACGTCACAGATTCCACACGAAATTAAGGTAATTTTCGCGTACCCGAAAAGGGGGGTCGGGCAGGGGCAAACCGGAAAAATTTGATCAGGTTTGAAAAATTATTCATGCGATCCACTGAAAAAATCGTTCAGGAAAAGATGCGAGAAGCAGGAGTTGAACCTGCGAACCCCTTCGGGAACAGATCTTGAGTCTGCCTCTGTTGGCCACTTAGATATTCTCGCGCAGAATAGTATGGGGGAGAGGAGAGTAAAAGGCTTTCACAGGACACAAAATCCCGTTTCCCACACCCTTAATTACCAAAATATCCCCATTAAATGAGCATGATTGAGCGCTTGTGGCAGAGCCGTTACCGCAATCTCCTCATCGCAGTCCCGGTAATCGTATTTTTCCTCATCGTACTGGCACTCTCAGGTTCTGAGGTCCTGGGCGGGGACCTTGGGGAATTCGTGCTTGCCGGCGGAATGGTCGCACCCTTTGTCATCCTCGCCTTCCTTGCCTATACGGGGGAGGAATACCGCTGGGCCCGGTACACCGCAGTCCTCTGGCTCCTTCTTATCCTCTTCTGCATCTGGGCCGTGACCTTTATCGTCACCCTTGCACCGGTAATCAGTCTCTCCGGTGACGAGGCAGCTCTCGACGCGTACCTTGAGACGCAGCCTCCGGAATCGATGGGCCTCGTACTCCTTGTCTCGCTCGGGGCGGTTCTTGCCTGTCTCCTCGGATTCTTCCGACGGTTCCGGGGGCTCCTGTCCCGCGTCCTGCCGTTCAACCCGGATTCGTTTGCCCACACCATTGGTCTTGTCTGTGTCATCGCGCTCATCGTTCTTCCGGTTGTCCCGCTGGCCGTCACCGGCAATGCACCGTTCCTGGACGCCGGGCTGCAGAAAACCCTTGGTATCGGGAGCGAGGAGCCGGGTTCCAGCGTGAAGCTCGACCTCTTCACCCTCATCTGGACAACCCTTGCCTCGTTCTTCTTTGTCGGGCTCTGGGTGAGAAAAGACCTTCCGGCAACGCTGTTGCGTCTTGGCCTGGTCCAACCTTCCGCCCGGCAGGTTGCCCTCGGGATCGGCGCAGGCCTCCTCCTCGTAGGAGCCTTTACGGTAATTGACGATCTCCTGGTACAGCTCTTCATTGCCTGCGGTATCACCGTGACGGACGAGGCTTTGGTGAGCAACCTGTTTATTGTCTCCTTCACGCCGCTTGCGGCGATCGTGGCGTCAGTCACTGCCGGGCTTGGCGAAGAACTCTCGGTCCGGGGTGTGATCCAGCCCCGGTTCGGTATCCTCCTTGCGGCACTGGTCTTTGCATCCCTGCATGCGTACCAGTATGCGTGGGACGGGGTCATCGAAGTCTTCCTCATCGGCCTCTGCTTCGGCGTACTCCGGCAGTACACCAACACCTCCACGAGCGCCATAGCGCATGGTGTCTACGATCTCGTGCTCTTCTCCCTCATCATGGCGGGGATCACGAGTATTTAGTGAGGGGGACGGGAGGAGTTCGAGAAGAAGAAGCTTTCCGTAGAATTTCTGCGACTCTCCACTTGGTCGAAGAGCCCTTCGGGCTCTTCTCGCGGTTCGAGTCTGATGACTTTCACCGACTCGAAGAACGCTGCAGGCTCCTCTTGAACGTCGGGTCTGATGACCCTCCGCTAGTCGAAGAACCCTGCGGGTTCTTCGAAGAACTTCGTTCTTCTCATCTCACAAGTCTGATGACTTGTTCGATTCTCCAGCCTGCCCTTCCCTTGCGGGAACGGCAGTCTACATGAAGTCCGCGAGGCCCAGCTGCTGCTGCTTCTCCTCGCCAAAGGTGGACTCGATGGCGAGATCGATCACTTCCACCCGCTGCTTGGTGTACTCCGAGATGGCGTACTTGCGGCAGATCTCCCGGGACATCTCCAGGTATTTTTTCACCGAGCCCTCGTGGACGGTGGGAATGATGTTGCCGTTACAGATGCCCTTACCTTTGAACTTCGTGCACTTCCCGGCAAGCGGCATGCGGCGGTAGCTCGTGTTGCATTTCGTGCACCGGAACTTCTGCTTGGAGAACGCCGAGAGGTTGCCCATCAGGTCCCGGATGAAGTGCGTATTTAAGACCCGCTCTGCAACGTCATCGGCATCCACCGCCCGGATCTTCTCTGCAAGGTCAAGTTCCGCCCCGAGCTTGTCGGTCATCGTCTTCATCTGGGTGTACATCGACTCGATCGGCCCTGCCGAAATATCTGAGGTATCGTGGGTGAACTGGAAGCCTTCGAGCTGGGCCGGGGTCCCAATCCGGTTCTCCACCCGGTCGATGAGCTTGACGATCGTTTTTGGCTCCGCATAGGCAAGGGCACTCGTATAGACCTCGATCGGGTAATGGTCGCAAACATCCACGTTGAGGGCTTCCTTGTCGATCTCTGCCGGGTCGATCCGGCTCGTCAGCACCAGGGGTGCGTCCATGGAGCCGCCCCGGTTCTGCGGCAAAAACGAGCGCGAGAAGTTGATGAGGCCGTCGAGGAGCAGCATGATGCAGTCTTCGTCGCCGTCGCACTGTCCCGTGAAGATACCGTTTGCCACCAGCGTGTGGTCGTCGGCAACCGTCAGGCAGTACACGCGTTCTTCGGGAGAGGGGACCTGTTCAGCCAGCTTGATCGTGTCGGATATTACGCAACTGCCTTCGAAGACCGGCACCGGATCGCCGGGTTTGAGTTCGATCGCCCGGATCTTGCGGAGATAGCCGGTGTCCCAGACCAGCATCGCGTGGTCGGGGGTGACGACCAGCTCCTTTCCGCGGGAGGTGGTGAACCGGATCAGTGCCTGCGGGGCCCGGTGGACCGAGACCGACGTCACCTTCCGGAGGCGTATCTGGCCGGTGGTATCAACGGCGCGGGTCCAGAACGGACGGGCCGGGTCCGAGTAATAGGTTCCGAGCCGGTCAAGGCCCGGCCGGGTGAGGTCGAAGTTCTCCAGCACGAACTTCCGGATCGGGAGCTTCTCCCACCTGCTGCCGTCATTGACCTCGATCTCTGTATCGCCCCAGAAGCAGTTCCGGCGTTTTGCGGCATGGAAGAACGGGTGGGCATATCCCACGTTGGCCCGCGTGAACCCGACGATCCTTGCAAGGACGCCGGCGCTCGTATGCGGGGCAAGGCCGATGACGAGATGCCCGATGAGATCTTCGGGTTTTGTGACCTTGTAGAACGGGTCGAGGCCATAGCACTTGACGAGCAGTTCGTCCATGAACTTTGCCACGCCGCCCAGCCACTCGGCGCAGGAGTCGTGAACGAGTATATCCTGCGGGTGGCGCTCTACGACCTGCGACCCCTTCTCGATGTCGTATCCGTGCGTCTCTTTCTTGTCGCCGACGGGCCCCATCTCGTCCCCGTGGA
>NZ_PIZH01000077.1 GCF_002835825.1 Methanoregula sp.
GACATGGGGGGCACATGCACACACCCATACGCAATTACCTGTCTCAGTACGGGAAACTTTCCTTTTTCATAAGGATTCCTTCAGGAAATTTCCCGGCACCTTGCGTTTTTCCCTGCCTGCCGCACGAAATGTCGTAACAGGATCTTTATCGGGAATTGTGCACAACTCTTCTTTGTTCAAGAAAAAGAGCCGTGCATTCCATGATTCCTTTCACCCCCATCGGTACCATTCACTCCCCGTTTACTGACCCGGTCGGCATGCCCATCCAACCAGCCGGTGCGAACGGTGTCCGGGGTACGATTACCCTGAAGGAAGAGTTCGGTGCCGGGCTCCGCGATATCGAAGGGTTCTCCCGCCTCATCCTCCTCTACGCGTTCCACCAGGTCAACGGGTACGCGCTCGAGGTTGTTCCCTACCTTGATACTGTCCCGCACGGGATCTTTGCAACCCGGGCGCCCAAGCGGCCAAACGCCATCGGCCTTTCCGTGGTCCGGCTCGTGGAAGTGAACGGTTGCGAGCTGGTCATCGATGATGTGGATATTTTGGACGGGACCCCGCTCCTGGATATCAAGCCCTATGTGCCCGCGTTCGATTGTTTTCCCGATTCCGAGGCTGGCTGGTTCGGCGATTGCGGGAGCCGGGTCTCCGACGCACGGTCCGATTGCCGTTTTCACTAAATGGGATCTGAAGGGACTGATCCTCTGGATCCCTCCCTTGGTATTACGACAACCATAACACCGGGTTCATCCATGATGGCCCTGAATGTGTCCCGGGGTTACGCAGGAACCGGGGAGACCGCCCGCTCCCACCGCCCGTTCGGGTAATAATTAACCCGCTCTCCATCGTCTGCATAGAACCTGCCGCCCGGGTGCCTGCTCCACCAGTCCATGTTCAGCCAGTACGTGGAGCCGTCGTCACCGGTAGTGATGTGACAGCCGACATCCGTAACATGGTAGCGCTGCCGGATATAGGCTGCCGCCTCTTCGAACTTCGCACTGTTGTTCCCGATATAGAGTTCCGGGTAGGCATGCCCGGTGGTGCTGTTCTGTGCCGTGACAACGCGGGCGCTCCCGCCGACGGCTTCCATCATGGCGGCAAGGGTTATCGCAAAGTCATCGCAGTCGCCTTTGAGCCCGAGCGCAATGGTCCGGCTCGCTGGCGAGAAGTACTCATCGCCTCGCGGATCGTCCACGTACGTCCACTTGCCGTACACCTCTTCCCAGAGATCGCAGGCCTGCGCAAGGTTGAACGGGCCGCCATGGGAACGCGGGATGAGCGACACGGCAAAGTCGCGGGTGACGGGGTTCCCCGGGTCGATCGCGTCCCGGATAGCGGCGGCCCGCGCCGCTTCCTTCCCACTACCGAAATCCCCCGGAACGGTCTGGAACGATCCGGTTGCGTTGACGACATTCTGGTACAGGAAAAACTCCGGGTTCCCATCCGGAGAGGATGACCGGATGCCGGACCCGGGAGCATCGGCCGGTGCAGGAGCAACGCACCCGGGGCAGAAGAGCAGAACAAGAAGGAAGAGAAACACAAGCGCCGGGTACCCTGCGGCTTTCGCGAAAGGTGATTTCCGGTGCGTGTGGGCCGGGCCGCTCCCATCGCTGCGGTTCTGCTCGCGAGACATTCCGGAAGATTGTGGCGCCGGCCTGTATTACGGTTTGGTTTTTTTCCTGCGGTGCGGAAAGGTGCCTGTTCTTCACAGGACCGTGGAGATCAGGTTTTGCACAGCCTCCCGCTTCCCCGCAATCTTTCGGATATCCTTTACCGCGTCCACGCTGTCAATGAGGATATCACCGGCCGGCCGGATACCGCAATTGCGGAAGAATGCATGAACCACCTTCGTGATGCAGGTGAAATTATCCCCGCCCTTCCGGCCGGCAACCGAGAAGAGAATGCCATTCTGCCCGTCCTTTCCTCCAATAAGCGTCCGTTCCGCGTGATAAGCCTGCATCCGGTCAATGACCAGCTTCGTGCCCGCCGTGACGGTGTTGGTATACACCGGCGAGCAGACGATGATGAGCCGGGCGCCGCGGACTGCATCGATGATCCTGTTCATGTCGTCGTCGAACACGCAACTGCCGGTGTTGTAGCACTGGTAGCAGCCGATGCAGCAGTGGATGTCGAGGTCGTGAGGGTAGATTACTTCAACGGTACGACCCCTGTCCCGGGCTGCATCCGCCACCCACCCGGCAAGGATCGCGCAGTTGCCATCCGCCCGCGGGCTTCCCTGGAGGAGGACGAGGTCGGCTGCTGGTCTCTTCCCTGAAGGCCTCTCCCGCTCCCGGCAACCAGAAATGACCAGGGCCGGATCGCGCCCCAGTTCGTCTTCCCACTCGACAGATTTCCCCAGCGCAACGGTCTCTGCTGCAAGGGGGGAAAGGGGGGAGTACTCAAAGGTATTGGTCCGGAACACGGCGACCCGGTTTCCACCGGTCGAGACTGCGAGCACGAACCGTATCATTCCGGGATACAGGGCCGAGTAGTCCTCGCGGTCGAGCGTGAGGGTGTACTCTGTTCCCGCCTTGCTGATGTGGATCTCACGCAGCCGTTCCCATACCGGCTCCATGAGGGATACTCTTCCGGAATCGGTTATATCTTTATTGCCGTCGGAACATGACCCAGACCCGGAATCGTCCTGAATACTGTCATAATCGGAGATCCCGGTCACGGTAAGCGCTGACCGGACATTGTCCAAAGAACCGTTCCGGAAGCGCCATTTCCGTTCTGCATCCCAGGAAGGATCCCGCTCCCGCATCTGTTTCAGGATCTCATTTTTGAGCCAGTCATTGCCAAACCCGGTGCCTGTATACACAGCGCCACCGGGCCGGAGCACCCGCAAGAGCTGCCGTGACCCTGACCTGAAACAGGGAAGTGGGGTATATGCAACGTTCAAGGCCACCGCCGTGCACGTGATCCCCGGCAAGGAAGAATAACTGAGATGCCCTGTTCCGGCTCCCGGTATGACCGGGGCCAGGACATGCCATCTTACGAATTCATGTTATTCAGGATATCCTGGTAACTGGACACCTGGCTCTGCGTTGCCGTCATCACGCGGGCCGACACCACGACAGAGAGCTTCGGGTCGATCTGCATGGCCTTCTGGTAGCTGCTCATAGCCTCCTGGTAGGAGTCTTGGTTCTGCATCTGGGCCACGGGCGCAGATCCTGTCTGATCGTTGAGGCCTTTTGCAGCTGTCGAGAGTTTCTGGGTCTCCGCCATGGACATCATCAGGTAAGCATCCCCTTTCTTGACAAGGGTGGATGCGTCCTCCGGGTTAATCGCCAGTGCGGCATCGTAATACCGGATCGCTTCAGTAAGGCTGCCCTTTGAAGCAAGGCTGTCGCCGGTCTTCACCAGTGCTGTTACATCATTGGGATCCAGGGAGAGGATCTGCTGGTATACCGTCTCCGCTTCCTGGGCTCGCCCGCACTTGATCAGCATGGAGCCCTTCTTTTTGAGGATCACCGGATCGGTGGCATTCATGGTGAGCGCTCCTTCATACATGCTCAGGGCGAGCTCGGACTGGTTCGCGGTTGCACAGGTATCGCCAAGGAAAACCTGGGCGTCCCGCACAACGGTCTCCTCTGTTACACCCGGTGCTACCATAGGGGCGACGACAAACCATCCGACTACAATAACCAGTACCAGCACAATGATCGATATCAACTTCATTTTGAATTTCCCATCCTCTTTCCTGATCTCAAATCAAATTACACCTTTTCTGTCAATCAACAGAAATAAAACCGTGAGATTTGCATTTCACCGGTATCAGAACACCAGCACCCGCTGGTGCTCGGCATACACGGTTTCAGGCAGGTAAAAAAGGATCTTGCCAAATCCGGGATAGCCGATATCGAGGACGTTATCCTCTAAAAAAGCCCCGTTCGTGCCCAGTGCCCGCAACTACCTGCCGGGGACCGTTACCGGGATCGTTTCTTGGGAAAGCACGGTACCGGGGAGCCTGACTGCGGGGTTCCTGCTCACAGCATCCCTTACCGCGAGAGCTGCCGTGACCTTGACTTGAAAGAGGTATGCCGCGTTTATGCAATGTTCAAGGCTACAGCGGTGCATGTGATCCCCACGAATGGGGATGGAGGCCCAGAGTGAGAAAACGCGGGGGCAATACTTTCACCCTTCCCTGCCACGCTTTTATCGTGTTCCTGGGGAAACGATACCGACAACTATGATACCTGCATGCAAGCTTATGTCGTTTGTCCTCTTTGTCAGCAACATTGAACAATCGAAACGGTTTTACCAGGATCTCCTTGGCCTTGAGATCGAGATGGACATCGGGGTGAATGTGGGATTTAAAAACGGTCTTGCACTCTGGCAGAGGGACTATGCCCTGAACGTGATCCATGGAAAGCAGACACTGCCTGTCAAGGGAAACGATATCGAGATCTATTTCGAGACCGGGTCCATCGAAGATGCCTGGGAAACCGTTTATTCGCAGGGAGTCGAAGTCGTCCACGAGCCCCGCGAGCAGCCTTGGGGCCAGAGAGTGTTCCGGATCTATGATCCGGACCGGTTCGTTGTCGAATTCGGGGAACCGATGCAGGTGGTCATCCTTCGGATGCATCGCAAGGGGATGACAGAAGAGGAGATCGCAAAGAAGACAACAATGCCAGCGGAGATCGTGCACCAGATAATGACAGGGTGAGGGGCAGGGGAGAGACCGGGTCTGGTTCGCGTGGTAGCGTTGTGATCTCGTCATGGACCCGGGGGTTGTGATCCCGGCCCCGCATCCAACCCGTCCCGGACTCTCCGGCCGGGCTCATGTCCGGATCATCCCCCTTTTATCGAAATAAAAGGCACCAATTAATCTATTTTTAAAGCCTGAAATGGCCACAATATGCACAAAATAACCCCAATTCAGCCCTTGTTTCAAAAGAGCACCCTGTAATTCACCAAAAAACGCGAGTTCCTAAAAACCGGTTTTTTTAAATTGGCCTCCGATCCGAAAAATACGCCCTTAAAACCGAGATAATTGTACCAAGGGGGGACACTCGGATATGCCTGGAAAAATGGGGGCATCCTGAATGAGGGGGTGCCCCTCACAGCACCGCTGACCCGTGAGAGCTGCCGGGATCTGGAATAAGGGAGCCAGGTGTATGCTACGTTCTAGGCAACGGCGGTGCATGTGATCCCGGTCGATGAGGCGTGCGAAAAATTATAAGAGTTTTACCTCGTTCATCCGCTCCAGTGCTTTCGAGAGATCGCTCATCACGATCTTCGCATCGGACATGGTATACAGTGTGTTCTCGATGTAGAGTGCTCGTTTCACATGCGAAGTATCTCCATAATACCCGTCATAATGGGTGACCTTTCCTTTCAGGATAAACCCGGTCTTCGGGTTGATACCATACACGTATACACCGCCCCAGGCCGGGGGCTGGTAGCAGTCGTACCCGATGGCATTGCAGCGGTACTTGTCCTCCAGGTGAAGGGGGAGCACGAGAATATCTCTCTCCTTGTCGAAGAGAAATGCTTTCGGATCGGTGAGTACGGGTGACGAACTCCCCTCGCCACCGAGCGACTGGCTGCTGATGAGCTTGGGATCGTTCATGTCTGCGACATCGAAAAGGGCGATCTTGACAGGTCCGGACTGCGAGTCCTTCCCGATACCGATGATATGGGTCGCGTCATAGGGATGGAGGTAGCTTGAGTACCCGGGGATTTTCAGCTCGCCGAGGATCTTTGGCCGGGCCGGGTCGGAAAGGCCAATCACGAAGAACGGGTCGGTCTCGCGGAACGTGACCAGGTAGAGCCGGTCCCCCATGAACCGAGCAGCATAGATCCGCTCATTGGGTGCTATTCCCTGGAGTATCCCGGTTGTCCTGAGACTAGTGTCCAGTACGGTGACCATGCTCGATGTCGATGTACCCCACCGGTTTTGGGAGGCGTCAATCGTTGTTGCCACCCGGAGGTACCCGTCGTATTCGTCAAGCGAGTACTGGCTGAGGAGGAGGCCGTCGACTTTTCCTCCTGCAAGGTACGTGATCTTCCCGTTGTCAATGGCAAAGGAATAGATTGTCGTGGATGCAGCTCCCCTGGAATAGCTGGTATCCGGGACTGCGATATACAGTGTCGAAGGGGAGACATACACTGTCCCGGCCGTTCCGACAAGGAAGGTCTTTCCCGTGACGGGTTCCAGACGGGAAATGTCAAGGGAGCCGAGGGTCGAGAAGGCATATTCCTGGCCGCTCCTGTTGAACGCGTACACTGCAGGTGTTGATGTCCCACCATGATCATCGCGGATTGCCGGAAGCTGGAGGTTGTCAAGGGGCACGGGGACTGGAGTGGCGGTAACGAAGTAGAGCCGGGTCCCAATCATCCGTGAACTGGAGTAATGACCGTCGATATCCAGCTGCCGGACGAGGACGGGCTTTTTGGGATCGTTCACGGAGAAAACATACACAAACGTCCGCTCTCCGTACCCGCTCTGGCCACGGCAGGCAGCGGGAGCACACTCAACAAACGGCCTGATGCCATAGTCCCGTGCGATGAGCACAACCTTCCCGTCGTTGATATATAACGCTTCAGGAGTTCCGGTAAACTGGTAGGTGGACAGAACCTCGGCATTTTGTGCCGGGTATGCCCTGACGATATGCATACAATTGCCCGAGACAACGTAGATATTCTCCCCGTCTGTCTTGATGATGTCCGCTTCGTCTACCTGCTTCACCTGCACGTTGGTGGTGGAGAATTCCCGTGTAGCAGCCGGCACTGCCGTTGATGACGGTGCAGGGGCATTCGTATGAATGGCTGCAACGGTCGGGACTACGGTTGGCAGAGGCTGACCTGATGACAATTTGATCGTCCCGCTCACACCGGAGAATTCACCGGACTGGCTCTTCATCGTTGGCTTGAAGGAGGACGAATAGACCTGAATGAGGAGTTCCTCATTGGAGGTCAGGTTGGTTGTCCCGGTGATGGCAAACGCGTCTCCGATATAATGGTCGCGGATAGGGTTGATCCGGATAAAATATACCCCTCCGTAAGACTCCGACGAGGAGGTCTGCCGGGAAAACGAATTGGCTGAAGGAAGAGACTGGCCGGGAACAGGGCGTTCCAGGACATTAAACAGGGCAGTCCCGGTTGCCTTCTCATGAATGGCATCAACCGTCACGATGTATTCATCCGGTTTAAACGACTTCGTGTCCACGTCAAAGCTGAACATGCGTGTCCCGCCCGGGACAACCTGCATCTGAACAGGTTCCTCAGGCTGGGGAGCCGAACCTTCCGTATGGGCACGGATAAATGCGATCACCTCCTCGCGGGTTGCC
>NZ_PIZH01000078.1 GCF_002835825.1 Methanoregula sp.
GTGACCGAGGTGCCCAGGAAGGCCACAAGGGAAATGTAATCCGCCCGTGCCCTCGGCAGGCCACCGAAAGTGAAGACCCTATCGGCCGCGAAGATCAGGCCATGGTGCCGCGAATAGAGGAAAACCTGCCCGAAGGTGTGGCCCCCAAGCCCGTCGAGTACATCCAGTCACAGCGGGCCTATCGAAAAACTCCCGATGACAGGAAAGATCCCCCGCTTCTCTCCCCCGGGCTCACGGAAACAGCAGATATCCTTTGGCACCTGGAACCGCGAGAAGAGGTTGATCATCTTGGTATAGAACTCTTCAAGAACCGACTCCTGGCTCCGTGATCCCCATCCCCGGTTATTCGTTCTGATGATCGCAAGCGTACCGGTATGCATGTGAACCGGTATACTGAAATGTCCCGATGCTCCACAATGATCCGCGTCTGCATGCGTCACGATGATTCGTGAGAGTTTTCTCATGTCAATGCCATACCGTGAGAAGAGCGCCATGAAGTCATTGTGATAGATGCCATACCCGGTATCGATCATCACCAGGTCATCCGGTGAACTGATGAGAAAAACCGATCCCCCGCAGGGAGGCTGGAAACAGTACAGGAGTATTTCGGGAGTCACCGCAAACTGTTGTACCGATGCATAAAAGCCGGAACCCGAGGTCTCCATCATGGTCCGGCCGGTTGCAAGGACGCTGTCGAAGACCTGGTGGGGATTGCACCCGCGGTCCATGAGCTCCTGCGCAATGTGGTTGCTGTCAGCAAGGAAGGAGAGAAGAAATGCATCCTCCGATTCCCCTATCAGCTCGCGAACCGCCTGGGCATACCGGACATAGAAGACCGTATCGTCGAGATGACGCCCGGTCCGGTCATACTCGATGATCTCGAGCCTGTACCGTGACTTGAGCTGGTCGAGCAGGTGGTCGATCTCCTTGCTCTGTTCGAGATTCAGGCTGATGGTCAGCCGGTCGGGATGACGGCCCTTGTCGTCAAAATCAATCAGCGCGATATTTGCCCCGGCAGCAGTGATGTACGAGAGAAATTCATAGAGTGCCCCGGGGCGGTGCGGGAGATAGACACAGAACTTCAGAAAATCCAGCGTAACAAGGGAGGTCTGGAGGTACCCGATCCGGGCAAGGTCATCCATGATCTTACGGTACGATTCTTCATTTGCGGTGACTTCATAAAAGACCGTCCCGGGATCAATCCGCCGGTCGAACTGGATCCGGTTGATATTACCATTATACTGCTTGATGATCTCAGCTGCCCGGTGCAGTGAACCTGGTTCATCCGGCATGTGAGCGACAAATGAATACTTCTGCATAATATCCCGATTGAGGTATTAGCGTAGCGCCCGGGCGTCGATATAGATTATGGTCCCTGAAAAATTCTAAAAAAGCGTGATTATTTTGTCTTCCGAGCCGCACAACAGACAAGGAAAACAACACAAGCGATGAACAGGCCGGCAAGCGGGGTAACGGGAGAAAGGGGGAGGGAGAGCGGGCTTTTCACCAGTGCCGGGGAGAGGGAAGTTGTTTCACCGGCATTCACCGTCACCTGGAGCGAGAAGGTGAGATACCCGGGTGACCGGATCTCCACGGTATGGATCCCTGGTGCGATATTTGCGAGGGTGATAGGGGTGACACCCATGGCCGCAGAGTCCACATAGACTGCAGCGCCGGCCGGGTTGGAGGATAAGGAGAGTGTGCCGGCATCTGCTGCTATCCCTGTGGATGTCGTTGGTAACGCAGTAACGTTCACTGACGGAGTGACGGGCGGAACAACCGTGATGGTGGTCCGGTACGTGTTCTTGACGGAGGGGCTTGAAATGGTTACATAGTATGTGCCCGGAGGCATATCTATACGGAAGGAATAGGTGAAATATCCTGACCGGCTAGCAGCTGTGTCATACGTGCGATAGACTTTCCCGACCTCATCGCTGATTACGATATGGATGTCAGAGGGGCCCTGTTCTGCGGTTCCCTGGAGCTGGAGATATTCTCCGGTTTGAAGCATGTCCGGATTTGCCGTGACAAAAAACTCCGGCTTCTTCATCATGACCGAGGTTTTTGCGGATACTTCAGGATTGTTCACATCATAAACCGTGATATAATACCGGGCGGTCTGCATCTTGTCAACGCTCTTGATCGATCCCGTATACCAGACAAGGCGCCATTTCCCGTCTTCTTTGACGATAACCGGGTTCGCGGTTCCCTCGGCACCATCAAGATCGTAAATAGGAACACCGTTCGCCGGAAGCCCCGGCCCGGTCAGCTTGATCGCCGTGGAGTTCCCTGCCGGTGAAACACCATCGAAGATAATTGTGTCGCCGATATAATAGCCGCCATTGCCCCAGTATGCGATCGACATCGAGCCGCTCTCTGCCAGTACCGGCGGGATGCAGAAAATGACGGCCAGAAGGAAAACCAGCCGTGGAATCATTCTATTCAGGATAATCTCTCCCATAACAGTTCCTCGATTTATAAAGAATATCATTGTGCTTCGCTATATCTCCTTTACGGTCACTGTTTTTTTTGACCAGGCCATAACCGACGAATTCCGGATTACCGTATAACGAAACTATATCTATATTACCGGGTAACTGTTGGTGTGAGGAAAAGAGGTAATGACCGACGTAGAATCAGCCAAAAAACATGGCGAAGAGGCATTGAAAACGAGGATCCAGGCGATCCAGAAACCGTTCTCTTATGAAGAAACGGCCTACCACCTCCCGATATCGTACGCGCTGACCGGTGTCGCAGTCCACGACCGGGCAGCAGTGGAAGAAGTTCTTAAAAAGACCGCAGACAACCCCATCGTTGCATCCGAATGCCTGCTGGCTGAACAGACCGCAGTAAAGGGAAAAGAACCCGCTCCCTATACCGGTTTCATCAGCGACACGGTGATCCGGAAGCTCGGTTATTCGCTCGTGGACGGAAGCATTCTCGGCCTTGCCCTGATTGTCGGCACCCCTCAGGGCGAAGGGAGCGCTGCTGCCATCTGTCGCGAACTGCAGGAGAAATACATGCTTACGTTCCTTGCCGGGAACGTTGTCCCGTCCCTGTCTGGAGCCGGCGTGAAGCTCGGTCTCGACTATCGCCTCATCCCCCTGGGCTCATCCCCGTTCTACGGCATCCACTTTACTGACATTGTGGCCCGCGTTGCCATGATGTTTGGCGGGGTCACGCCGGGTGACATGCACCGCCTCCTGGCATACGCAGCCGAGCGTGCCAAGGCCATTGTCATTGTCTTCCCTGGCCTGACGGATGAGGAGATCGCCCTTGTCGATGGCATGCGGGTCCTTGGATTCCCTATCCTCTCCCTTGGAGATTACGAAGGAGGGACCTGGGTACCGGCAACACCGGACGATGTGGTGCGCCAGGGAATGGATCTCAAGGGAATCAAAGTCCATGTCACGGCAATCCCCATCCCCATGAGCTGCTCCCCGGCATTCGAAGGCAAGAGTATCCGTAAAGAAGAGATGTATGTTGAATTCGGCGGCGGCAGATCACCGGCATTTGAACTTCTCCGGATGCGGGAGCCTTCGGAAATCGAAGACGGGAAGATCACGGTCATCGGGCCGGAGATCGATGCCATGAAGGAGGGTTCGGCAAACCCGCTTGGGATCATCATTGAAGTCGCAGGAAAGGCAATGAAGAAGGACTACGAGCCGGTGCTCGAACGCCGTATCCATAATTTTGTCAACTACGGCGAAGGCTCCTGGCACGTTGCCCAGCGCGACCTCATCTGGGTGAGGATCTCAAAGGAAGCTGTTGCAAAAGGGGTGAAGATCGAGCATATCGGCAAGCTGCTCGCAAGCAAGTTCCGGATGGACTTCCCCCAGCTGCTCGATGCGGTAGCGGTGACACTTATCACGGATCCGACAAAGGTTGCCGAGGCCAAAAAAGAAGCAGAGCGGGTATACGATGAGCGCGATGCCCGTATCAAGGGTATGCGTGATTCCGACGTGAACACGTATTATTCCTGCACGCTCTGCCAGACCTTTGCCCCAAACCATGTCTGTGTTATCACTCCCGAACGGCTCGCCCTCTGCGGTGCCATCAGCTGGCTTGACGGAAAGATTGCCTACGAGATGTCCCCCTCCGGCGCCAACCAGCCGATTGAAAAAGGCCCCGTGATCAACGAACTGACCGGGGAATTCGAGGGCGTCAACCGTTTCGTCAAGAAAGCAAGCCATGGCGAGATTGAACGCTGCTCACTCTACAGCGTTATGGAATACCCGATGACCTGCTGCGGTTGTTTCGAGGCAATTGCCCTGATGCTGCCGGAAGTCAACGGGATCATGGTCGTCAACCGCGAGTATAAAGGCATGACCCCCTCGGGCATGACATTCTCCACGCTTGCAGGCACCATCGGAGGAGGTGCGCAGACACCGGGATTTGCCGGCATCTCCAAAAACTATGTTCTTTCCGACCGGTTCCTGCAGGGGGAAGGCGGGATCGAACGGCTTGTCTGGATGCCGGCTGCATTAAAGGAAGAACTAAAGGAGCGGCTGGTAAAGAAACTGGCAGATCGGGGCCTCTCAGGGTTCCTTGACAAGGTGGCAGACGAGACCACTGCCGAAACGATCGAAGCACTCATGGAATTTTTAGAGCGTGCCGGGCATCCTGCCCTGACCATGAAACCGCTGGTGTGAGTGCCATGCAGTATGAGATGAATTTCGGCTGGACTTCTCCTATTGGAGAAGTTCTTCTCGGTGCAACGAAAAACGACGGGGGCACACGGAGGGTATCCTACCGCATTGGCGGGGGAAGCACACTTCCCTTCCTTGAGGATATGTCCACCACTCCCGCTCCGCTCATAGCCTTCGAGGTTTGCGATAACCCGGCATTCTGGTCGCCAATCATCCGGGATTATTGCGGGGATCTGGTGACCAGTGTCAGCGAGTGGGCAAAGAAAGCGGATACAGACTACAGGGCAGACCTTATCCGGCTGCACCTGACCAGCACAAAGCAGAGGAACTTCTCGGACATCGCCTCTCTTGGTCCTGTTGTTGAAAGCGTCCTCTCGGCAACGAGCCTCCCGCTCATCATCGAAGGGAGCAATGAGCCGAAAATCGACAGCGAAGTGTACCAGAAATGCGGGGAGGCCGGGCAGGGAGAGCGCCTCCTTCTTGGGACCGCTGAAGCAGGGAAATACCGCAGCATTGCAGCAGCTGCTCTTGCCTACAACCATTCCATCATCGCCCAGTCTCCCATCGATATCAACCTGGCAAAGCAGCTCAACATCCTCTTAAAGGAGATCGGGGTGCAGCGCGACCACATTGTCATCGACCCGTACACGGGAGCACTGGGGTATGGTTTCGAGTATTCCTTCTCAGCAATGGAGCGGATACGGTTCTCCGCCCTCAAGGGTGACACCGACCTTGCCATGCCGATGATCTGTTCTGCGGCGGATACCCTCAGTATCAAGGAAGTGCGTGAAGCAGGGCCCGGGCAGCAGGACGAGCTTGCTATCCAGTGGGAATTGTTCACCTGCCTTGCTGCTGCCGCTGCCGGCGCAGAGATCCTCTGTGTCCGTCACCCCGGAACCCTCGCGCCATTACGGAAAGCGCTTGCCGGCATGAAACAAAAGGCTCATACCGCGGGGGTGCACTGACATGGCACTCAAGGCACTGGACATCTACAAGCTCCTCCCCAAGAAGAACTGCAAGGAATGCGGTGACCCGACCTGCCTCACGTTCGCCATGAAACTTGCCGGCGGGAAAGCGGACATCGAACTCTGTCCGTACCTGAGCGATGAAGCGAAATCCGTGCTTGGCGCATCCACCCGGCCGCCGATCCGCCTGGTGAAGATCGGCGTCGGTACCAGGAACTTCAAGGTCGGCGAAGAGACGGTCCTGTACCGGCACGAGAAGACCTTCTACCATCCCACGGGGATTGTCTTCCGTGTCATGGATACCATGACAAGCGAGGAGATCATCGCCGTGACAAAACGTGTCCGTGATGAAACCCTCACCCGCGTGGGCGCGGACCTCCGTTTCAATGGCATTGCAATCGAGAATGTAAGCGGATCTGCGGAGACCTTTGCCCGGGCGGTCGAGACTGTTGAAAAAGTCGAAGCCCACCTGCCTCCTGTCCTCATCTCAAAGGACACGGCAGCCCTGAAAGCAGCGCTCGTCCACTGCGGCACCTACCGCCCCCTCCTCCATGCGGCAACACTGGAGAATGTAAAGGAGATGTGCGCCCTGGCAAAGCAGCACGGGTGCCCGCTCGTTGTGAGATCGGACAGCCTCGATGGTCTCGTACAGCTGGTAAAAACATGCACAGCCGAAGGAGTGCCCGACCTTGTCCTGGACCTTGCACCGGATTCACTTGGGGAATTTATTTTGCGATCTACCGCGATCCGCGAGCTTGCCATCACCCGCGCTGTCCCGGATCTCGGGTATCCCGTGTACCTCAATGCAGCGCAGACCGGTCAGCAGGACGCGGCTGTTGCAGTGGGAATTGTCAAATACGGCTCGGTCATCGTTACCGATCCCCTTCCGGTCGGGGCCGCCAAAGCCGCTCTCACATTACGACAGAATATCTATACCGATCCCCAGAAACCCATCCAGATGAACCCGGGGATCTACCGCGTAGGTTCGCCGGACAAGGACTCCCCCGTCCTGATGACCGTGAACTTCTCGCTCACGTTCTTCACGCTCCAGGGATACCTCGAATCTGCCCGGGTCCCATGCTTCATGCTGATCGTGGATACGGAGGGGCTCTCGGTCCTGACAGCAGTAGCAGCGGGAAAACTCTCGGAGATGCTTGTCCGGGACTCGATCAAGAAGTTCGGGCTCGAGAACGAGGTCTCCCACCGGAAACTGATCATTCCCGGCTACGCCTCACCCCTTTCCGGGAGGATCGAAGATGCAACCGGCTGGAAGGTCCTTGTCGGCCCCCGCGACGCAGCGGAGATCGGGGAGTACCTGCACGAGGAGTGGAAGAAATAAATGCGGACCGTAACCTTCCTCCCCAGTTACCGCAAGATCGATGTCCCCCGGGGAACGACCGTGCTTGATGCCGCGCAGCGGGCCGGCCTCTCCATGAACGTGGTCTGCGGCGGGCAGGGCAAGTGCGGCAAATGTATTGTCTTTATCCAGTCGGGCCGGGCAGAGTTCGACCGGCAGAAATTCGGCAGGTTTTTCACCGAAGCCGAGCTTCAGAAATGGGCCTGCCTTGCCTGCGAAACGATTGTCCACGGCGACCTCCATGTGCTCGTCCCTGAAACCCCCCTTATCCAGGACCAGAAAATCCTTGT